>NZ_JBBIAM010000359.1:0-543 GCF_054185185.1 Bradyrhizobium sp. UFLA05-153 | reverse complement strand
ATCATTCCTTCCGCGCCGCCCTGGGGGACGGTAATCTCCGCGGTGATGGTGTAATCCTTGTTGAGGATGCTCGGGGTGTTTCCATCCGGAATGCCGGGATTCTCACCGGAATACGTGAAGACCGTTCGCCCGGCGGTCGCGCTCGGCCGCGGCGTCACGAGGCGCGGCAGGATCGAGTTGTCCAGCGGCAAGACCTGGTATTTCGCCGCCTCGGTCAGGAACAACGCCTGGAGCTCCTTCAACTTGTCAGGATTCTTGGCTGCGAGGTCGTTGTTTTGCGAATAGTCGTCAGCGATGTTGTAGAGCTCCCATTTATAGTCGTTGATGTCAGGCAGCTTGGCTGTTCCCAAGATCCACGGCGGCACCGGGGGCGTCGTGCATGCATACCAGCCATCGTGGTAGATTCCGCGATTGGCGAACATCTCGAAATACTGCGTGTCGCGCTTCGAGGGTGCGTTGGCATTCGCCTGGTCGAACGTGTAGACCATGCTCACGCCCTCAATGGGCTTTTGCGCAATGCCATTGACCATGGCCGGCGCCTGA
>NZ_JBBIAM010000358.1:0-568 GCF_054185185.1 Bradyrhizobium sp. UFLA05-153 | reverse complement strand
GCACTGACTGCGCGTCACGCGTCCATCTTCAATGATGCCGACCTTGAGCCACTTCGCAATCAGGCGCAGGATGCGCTTGTCCGCGATACGGTGCTCGAGAAAGCGGAGTGTCCATGAGTGGGACATGGCATCGAAAAAGCCCCGGATATCCGCGTCTAGCACCCAGTTCACTCGTTTCCTGAGGATACCGACGTGCAGGGCGTCCAGCGCATCGTGCTGCCCGCGTCCCGGTCGGAATCCGTAGGAAAAGCCGACGAAGTCTTCCTCGTAGATGGCTTCTAGGACTGTCGCGACCGCTTGTTGGACGATTTTGTCCTCTACACACAAGATGGCGAGTGGCCGCTGAGATCCATCCGCCTTCGGGATGTAGGTCCGTCGGGCCGGGCGGGCGCGGTAGCTGCCTTTGTGTATGCAATCGTGCAGGTCCGTCAGTTTCTCTTCGAGGCCTTCTCCGTAGGCCTGCCACGTCACGCCGTCGATACCTGGCGCCGAGTCTCGCTCAAGTGAGCAGTAACTCTGCTCCAGGAGATCGACGGTGATGTGATGCAGCAGCGCAGTGAACCGTACA
>NZ_JBBIAM010000357.1:0-572 GCF_054185185.1 Bradyrhizobium sp. UFLA05-153 | reverse complement strand
ATCTACGGCTATCTGAACCGGGTGCAGTCAAGCCGGCGGCTGGAACGAGAGGCCGGACGCAACATCGAGGTGATGTGGCTGCTGGGTCGGCTTGCTCCCGATCACAAGACGATCGCGGACTTCCGCAAGGACAACGGCCTGGGGCTGGGTAAGGTCTGCGCGCGCTTTGTCGAGCTCTGCCGCGGGATGGGTCTTCTCACGACGGCGAGCGTCGCCATCGATGGGAGCAAGTTCAAGGCCGTGAACAACCGGGACAGGAACTTCACGCGCGCGAAGGTGGAGCGGCGGCGTGCTCAGTTGGAGGAGAGCGTCGCGCGCTATCTGAGCCAACTTGACACGGCCGACCGACAGGAGCCGAGCGAGGCGCTGGCGGCGAAGGTGACGAGGCTTACCGAGAAGCTGACGAAGCTGAAGGGGGAGATGGGCAAGCTTGCTGCCTACGAGAAGCAGATGCTTGCTTCGCCGGATCAGCAAATCTCCCTGACCGATCCGGATAGCCGTTCGATGGCAACCAGTGGCCGCGGATCCGGCGTTGTCGGCTACAATGTCCAAGTCGCCGTCGATACCGACCA
>NZ_JBBIAM010000356.1:0-582 GCF_054185185.1 Bradyrhizobium sp. UFLA05-153 | reverse complement strand
ATTTGGCCGATTACCAAAGTCCGCGGGAAACCACGAAAGCACCACGTGCCCGATATCTTATCGATTGCGGCAGAACAAATGCTGGCCAGCGCCAAATGGAAAGCCGTGAGTTGGCGCAGCGGGACGAAAGGTCGGCTGAAAGCCCGATTTGCTGCTCTTCGTGTCCGCACCGCCGACGGCCCTCCTCAGCGGATTTGGGATAAGGGTCAGCAGCATCTCCCGGGCGACGAAGCTTGGCTCATTGGCGAGCAACGCGCCTCAGGGGAGAAGAAATACTATCTTGCCAATCTCCCTGCGGCGACGGATCTGCGCACACTAGCCGCCACCATCAAGGCAAGATGGATTTGTGAGCAGGCGCATCAGCAGTTGAAGGAGGAGCTTGGACTTGATCACTTCGAGGGGCGATCATGGCAAGGTCTTCATCGCCACGCCCTGATGACAATGATTGCCTACGCCTTCCTGCAACATCGTCGCCTCGCACACGCGGGGCGGAAAAAAAAGAATCAACGGACCTCCGCCTCAGCCAACCATGCCCGCCGTACGTCACGCCATCGTCGATCTCATCCTTCGGCCGCCGTCTCA
>NZ_JBBIAM010000355.1:0-590 GCF_054185185.1 Bradyrhizobium sp. UFLA05-153 | reverse complement strand
CCCTGCTGATGGGTCATCTCCATCCAGCTGTTGTCGTCGAGTTGGACCGGTAGCTAGTCCGGGAAGGCCCGGCATCGCTGCTGGACCTTTTTTCCTTGAGCGCTGAACGGCTGGATTCAAAAGTCCATGCCACCCATGCCGCCGCCCGGGGGCATTGCGGGGCCGGAACTGGCCTTCTTCGGCAGCTCGGCGACCATGGCTTCGGTGGTGATTAGAAGCGCAGCGACTGAGGCTGCGTTCTGGATCGCGACGCGAACCACCTTGGTCGGGTCGATGATGCCCTTGGTGACGAGGTTGCCGTACTCGCCGGTCTGGCTGTCGAAGCCGAACGAATACTGATCCTTCTCCAGGATCTTGCCGACGATGACGGAGCCGTCCTCGCCCGCATTGATCGCGATCTGGCGGGCCGGCGCGGACAGCGCCTTGCGCACGATCTCGACGCCGGTCTTCTGGTCGTCGTTCTTGGTCCGGATGCCCTTGAGATGCACGGAGGCACGGAGCAGGGCGACGCCGCCGCCCGGAACGATGCCTTCCTCGACGGCCGCGCGGGTCGCATGCATCGCGTCATCAACGCGGTCCTTGCGCTCCTT
>NZ_JBBIAM010000354.1:0-595 GCF_054185185.1 Bradyrhizobium sp. UFLA05-153 | reverse complement strand
CCCTGTTGCCACGTGCACCGTCATCGAGACGTTGCGCCGGCAGCGCCACACCGGCAAGCAGATCGCGGCCGAGGTCAAGGTCTCACCGGCCACCGTCAGCCGCATCCTTCGCCGCCTGGGATTGAACCGGATGCGCGATCTGGAGCCTGCCGAGCCCGAACGCCGCTATGAGCGCGAGCACCCAGGCGAGATCATTCACATCGACATCAAAAAGCTCGGGCGTTTCGAGCGTGTCGGCCATCGCATCACCGGCGATCCGAGCGGTCCGAACAAGAGCCGCGGCGCCGGCTGGGATTTCGTCCACGTTTGCATTGACGACCATTCCCGCGTCGCCTTCACGCAGATCAAGCCCGACGAAACAGCCGACAGCGCTGTTCCCTTTCTCAAGGCGGCTGTGGCTTACTACAAAAGCCTCGGCGTCACCGTCACGCGCGTCATGACCGACAACGGCAGTTGCTATCAGTCCTTCGCCTTCCGCGACGCTTGCCGGGACCTGGGTATCAAGCACATCCGCACCAAGCCATATACGCCGAGAACAAATGGCAAGGCCGAGCGCTTCATTCAGACAGCGCTTCGGGAATGGGCCTATGCCCGA
>NZ_JBBIAM010000353.1:0-597 GCF_054185185.1 Bradyrhizobium sp. UFLA05-153 | reverse complement strand
CCGGGATCTACCGTGTCGGTTGTCAAGCAATGGCAGCTCCTTTCCAGGGCTGACCTGACTTGAGGACGGCGTTGGCGAAGACGACGAGGCGGCGCAGGACGGCGATCAGGGCGAGCTTGGCGGGTTTGCCCTTTGCGATCAGCCGCTCGTAGAAGGGTCGCAGGACAGGGTTGTGCCTGCTGGCTGCGATGGCGGCCATGTAGAGGATATGGCGTACGGCCGCTCGGCCACCATGGATGCGTGCGGGAGCAGCCATGGTCCCACTCTTGTGGACGAACGGAGCCACTCCAATCAGGGCCGCAGCCGCTTTGTTGTCGATCCGGCCGAGTTCCGGAACGGAGGCGAGCAGGACGAGCCCCGATTTGGGGCCGATCCCTTTGATGGTTGCGAGCAGCTTTTGATCTCGCTTGAGATCGAGACGCTGACGAACGAGCTCCAGCATCCTTTGGTGGATCAGCTTGTCTTCAGCCTTGAGAGCCTCGAGATGGGTCGTGATTGCCTGCCGCAGCTCGCTCAGGCGCGTGGTGCCGAGCCTGCAGGTCTCGGCATGGATCATATGCTTGAGCTGATCGCGCCGGCTGGCGAGTTCAGAGAGTG
>NZ_JBBIAM010000352.1:0-607 GCF_054185185.1 Bradyrhizobium sp. UFLA05-153 | reverse complement strand
GAAATTCCGGTGATGTCCGCTATGCTTTCAAAGCGGAAGTAAATTCAACAGGCGCACGCTGGATTGCTATGCGGCCCATATGGTCCTCAAGGAAGCATGTCATTTATGCGGCCTTCCGCGCTCCCGGTCATCAATGGAGACGACGGCGGAGCTTCCTAATGATCTCCCGCAGGTCCTCGGCGTACTCTTCGATGATCCGCCGTGCCTCCTCCAACCGCGAAGGCTGGGGCTTTGAGGCGTGCTTACCGGCGGGGGGCTCGTCGGACTGGCTCGTGGTCGAACAGTTCAAGGCGAACCCAGGTGCCGTTGAGTTAAATCAAGAGAACGTCACTCATCTTTGGGAATTTACGGATCCCATATTGCGCACCGGACCCTAATTTGGCGCGCTCGGCTGGCCTGATTTCGAGCTTCTCGGATTAAAGGGGGCGGCCACCGCTGGGCCAACACCGGAAGTCAGGCGTCGAGCTTCGCGAGGGCCCCACGGTCGAGCAGTTCGATGCGTCGCTGCTGTCCGTCGAAGCGCATTAACGTTTCATCTCGAAGCATGGAGAGGGTGCGTGAGACGGTTTCGAAACTCAGGCCAAGGTAGTCGGCGATGTCGCGGCGG
>NZ_JBBIAM010000351.1:0-617 GCF_054185185.1 Bradyrhizobium sp. UFLA05-153 | reverse complement strand
CTGCTGATCGGTCCGACCGGCTCGGGCAAGACGCTGCTCGCGCAGACGCTCGCCCGCATTCTGGACGTGCCCTTCACGATGGCCGACGCGACGACGCTGACCGAAGCCGGCTACGTCGGTGAGGACGTCGAGAACATCATCCTGAAGCTGCTCCAGGCCGCCGACTACAATGTCGAGCGCGCGCAGCGCGGCATCGTCTACATCGACGAGATCGACAAGATCAGCCGCAAGTCCGACAACCCCTCGATCACCCGCGACGTGTCGGGCGAGGGCGTGCAGCAGGCACTGCTGAAGATCATGGAAGGCACGGTGGCTTCGGTCCCGCCGCAGGGCGGCCGCAAGCATCCGCAGCAGGAGTTCCTGCAAGTGGACACCACCAACATCCTGTTCATCTGCGGCGGCGCCTTCTCGGGCCTCGAGAAGATCATCTCGGCGCGCGGCCGGTCGACCTCGATCGGCTTCGGTGCCTCGGTGATGGCACCGGAAGACCGCCGCACCGGCGAGATCTTCCGCCACGTCGAGCCCGAGGATCTCCTGAAGTACGGCCTCATCCCCGAGTTCGTCGGCCGTCTGCCGGTCGTTGCGACGCTCGAGGACCTCGACGAGACCTCGCTAAA
>NZ_JBBIAM010000350.1:0-623 GCF_054185185.1 Bradyrhizobium sp. UFLA05-153 | reverse complement strand
TGAAGGGCAAGGTGAAGGAGCAGTGGGGCAAACTCACTGACGACGATCTTGATGTGATCAACGGTAAGCAGGATCAACTCGAAGGCCGATTGCAGCAACGGTACGGCTACGCCAAGGATCAGGCGCAGAGGGAAGTGAATGACTGGTACGGCCGTCAGAAGTGGTGATGGACAGTTCACTCGAAGAAACCCCGCATCTGCGGGGTTTCTTTTTTTGCTTACCGCGCCGAAAGCAGCAGGGCGCAATGCTTTTCGGTTTCAAAGTGAACCTTCGGAAAGCGGCTTCGCCTACTAGCAGCCTTCATCAACCTTCTTTCCGGAGGGCGCGGGCTGGGCCGTACCAGCCGTCATCTTCTCTGATTGTTCACTGGGCGCAGGCTCGGTTCGGTCTGGCGTGCCCGCCGTCATCTTCTGCGATTGCCCGGAGGGTGCAGCCTGAGTCTGCTGTGATTGCTCGGCAGCGGTAGGCCGGCTCTGCATCTGACGTTGTGCATCTTCTGACGATGTTGCGGCCCCCTCCGATGCTTTATTCATCGCGGTCGTCGGTGGATGTTGCTTCGAGTCTGCCGCCGTGGAACCAGTTGTCTGTCCGGTGTAGCCGGGCACGTTTCCCGATCCCGCATC
>NZ_JBBIAM010000034.1:0-85799 GCF_054185185.1 Bradyrhizobium sp. UFLA05-153 | reverse complement strand
TTATGGATACTCTGTCGCCACCTATCGCAACCACACCTTGCGTAAAACGGTGCTCAGAAACGTTCTTCACAAACGACGACGTAGATGCCGACGGCGGTCTTGCGCTCCTTGTAGGCGGCGATCGCGGCCTTTCGGTCGATGCTCATGGGCTTGGGTCTCGCGGGGGAGGGTGTCGCGCGGGGTCATACAGAGCGCCGGGCGGCCGGTCAATATTACCCGGGTAAAAAATTAGGACTGTTGCAGGATCAGGCTGAGCTCGAGCTCACGGAAGGCGAGATAATTCCTCCGGATCCACTGATGCAGCTCGGTCGACGAATCCTTCTCCTGGCGCAGATAGCCGGTGAAGGAGAAGGTCAGCCGGTCGATATAGGTCTTCAGGAAGCCCGGCAGCGCTGGCAGGCGGAACAGCCTGCCGCCGGCCATGGCGGGCGGCAGCTCGCCGCGCACGACGTATTCATTGTCCACGACGATCAGGTTGATCCGCGGGATCTGTGCGCGCAGCATCTCGTATGCGCGGCCGGAGACGCGGTCGGTGTCGGCGACGAACAGGATCATCGGCGCCACGTGGCGCCGTGCGGCTTCCTTCAACAGGCCGATCTCGTCGGTCATCTTGAAGAACTCGTCGAAGGCGTGGAAGCCGAGGTCGATCACCTTGGCGAGGCCGTCATCGACGATGACGCGGTCCATGAGCTGCATCTTGCCGTAGGTATCGATGACGTCGGCCGTCTCGGTGACCTTCGGCAGATAGTCGAGCAGCGACGGCTCCTTCAGATTGACGTCGAAGGATGCGACATCACCGTTCTTGAGCAGCAGGAATTCGGTCAGCAAGCGCGCAAGCAGCGTCTTGCCGACCTGTGGTCGGGGAGAGCAGATGATGTAGACGGGCGTGGCGGCCATTAGCAGCTATATCAGGCGGGTCCGGCGCCCAATCCAGCCGCATCCGCGGCTTGCCCGCAACTATTTTTCGCTGCTGCGGGCGGCGGGCTTGGAGCCGACGATGTCGGTCAGCCGGATGCGGTCAAACTCGCTCCAGACGTTCGCCAGCCAGTGCCGGACATAGCCGCGCAGCACGAACGAATAGTTCGCGGCCTCGTCGTGGATGCCTTTGTTGGCGACGAATTTCAGGAACGGAACGGACGAGACCTCGACCTGCTCATAGGCCATTTCGTTGAGCTTGGGGATGGTCAGCTCGGTCGCGTCCTTGATGCGGTGGAAGTAGGAGTTGTAGGTCGCCTGGTCCCACTGGAAGAACTGGGTGTCGTTGATGAAGTTCTTCACCAGGAAATATTTCGCGCCGGTCATGAAACCCGCCGTCTCGGCGATCTCCTCCAGCGATGCGATCGAGGGCCCCAGGATATGGAACACCGCGAAGGTGATCTGGCCGGCCTTGGCGGCGTCGAGGAAGCCGATGTCGCGCAGCGAAGCCAGCGCCGGCGAGAGCAGGCCGGCGCGGACGTCGATCACGGTCACCGACGGGCTCACCGCATTGAGCGTGTCGAAGATCTTCATCTGGTCGGCCGTCGTCGTCATATCGACGATCTCGGTGATGTCGGGATGGAAGCGCTTCAGGGTTCCGCGCGGGGATTCCGTGTCGAACGCGCGGGTCGGCACGTTGTTGGCGGAAAAATAATCGAGCAAGGTACGCGAAACCGTGGTCTTGCCGACCCCGCCCTTGTCCGCGCCCACCACAACCACTGCCGGCTTTGCCATTGCTGTCCCCTAACGCGCGCCCGCCGATCGCTGGTTGCGATCGGCCGGGTCGCAAATCGATGTCCCGAGTCTGCTGTTGGGCGCGAACATGGCAGAAACAAGGGAGAATTCAATTCCTCGCGGCCTCGTTGCGGCAATTCCCGAGGTTTTTCCCAATCGCAACGGGATCGCTCCGCGTCCGGCCTCGCGACGTGGCAAATTATGCGTTCAATGACGACCCCAGGGCCCCATCGGATTGTCGGCGGGGGTTCCGGATCGGCTGGGTGCCGTGCCCTGCGTGGCATCGGCCGGCGTGCCGGAATCGTTCCACGGGCCGCTGGGCAGCGCCGGCGGGGTATCCTGGCGTTCCGTCGGCGTGTCTGATTCCTCGAACTCCTCCGACGGCGGCGGCAGCGGGCCCGGATCATGGCCACCGGCAAAATTGACCAGCGCCTTGACCCGCGAGTCCACGGAAGGGTGGGTCGCGAACAAATCGGCGAAGCCCTCGCGGGGATTGTCGACGCAGAGCTCCATCACGGCAGAGGTCGCGCCCGGCAGCTCGCCGCGGCCGTCGATCTTGCGCAGTGCCGAGATCATCGCGTCGGGATTCTTGGTGAGCTCGACCGAGCCGGCATCGGCGAGGAATTCGCGCGAACGCGACAGCGCGAGCTTCACCACCTGCGACACCAGCCAGGCCACCACGATCAGCACGACCGCGATGATGATGACCACCACCGCGCCGCCGCCGGAGCTCTTGCTGTCGCTGGAGGAGGACGATCGCGACGAGGAGGACGAACCCGACGACCACGAGCCGCCGGAGCCGGAGCTCCAGTTGAAGCTGGTGAACAGGCGGAAGAACAACTCGCCGAAGAAGCCGACCACGCCGGCGATGATCACGGCGACCACCATCAGCTGTACGTCGCCGTTCCTGATGTGGGTCAGCTCGTGGCCCAGCACCGCCTCGATCTCCTGGTCGTTCAGCGCTTTCATCAGACCCGTGGTGACGGTGATCGCATATTGCCGCGGGTTGAGGCCGGTCGCGAACGCGTTCAGCGCCGGGCTCTCCATGATCTTCAGCTTCGGCATGGTGATGCCGCGCGAGATGCAGAGATTTTCGAGGAGATTGTAGAGCCGCGGCTCTTCCTGCCTTGTCACGTCGCGGCCGCCGGTGACGGCGTCGATCATCGACTGGTGGAAGAAATAGGCGATCACGATCCAGGCGATCGCCGCGGCGGTCGCGAAGGGCGATGCCTTGATCAGGTCGGAGAAGGCGCGGGTCAGGTAGTAGGCGACGGGCTGATTGCCGTTGATGACGACTTCGGCGATCAGCGCGCCGGCGTAGACCAGCACGTAGACCAGCAGGAACAGCCCCGCGAGCAGCACCATCGAACGAAACTTGTTCGAGGCGATATGCGTGTAGAGACCATACGCGGCCATGGCGCGCTGTCCTGCCGGTCTATCGTTTCAGATCAGAACTTGACCTGCGGCGCCGCCTCGACCTCGGTGCGGCTTGCGCCGAGATCGAAGAACTCCTTGCGGGTGAAGCCGAACATGCCGGCGAACAAGGCGGCGGGCATCTGCTGGATGCCGGTGTTGTATTCCTGGACCGCGTTGTTGAAGAAACGGCGGCTCGCCGCGATCTTGTTTTCGAGGTCGGAGAGCTCGCTCGCGAGCTGCTGGAAATTGGCGTTGGCCTTGAGATCCGGATAGGCCTCCGATAGCGCGATCAGCCGGCCGAGCGCGCCGGAGAGCTGGTTCTCGGCCGCGGACACCTGCGCCGGCCCCTGCGCCGACATCGCCGAATTGCGCGCCTTGATGACGTCGTCGAGCGTGCCGCGCTCATGCGCGGCATAGCCCTTCACGGTCTCGACAAGGTTCGGGATCAGGTCATGCCGCTGCTTGAGCTGCACATCGATATCGGCAAAGGCCTGGCCGACGCGCTGGCTCAGCGCCACCAGGCGGTTATAGGCGCCGAAGGCGAACAGCACGAGGACGACGATGACGCCGAGAACGATCCAGCCGGTCGACATGGAGAACTCCTGAAGGGGGAAGAAGGCGGATAGCGTAGACTAAAATGACGCCGGGCGGCAGGCCGGCTCGAGAAGGCAGGCAAAAGGCAAGTAAGGCTTGGTCGGGCGCGGGCCCATTCCAGTTCAAGGGAAAAGCACCGATCGAAGTTAACTTTCGGCCATGACGGCATGGCCCCAGCGCCAGCGACGGGCACCCGCATAGGCCGCCTTGTCCCGGCGCGGCACCTTCGCAAGCTCGACGCCCTCTTCGGTGCAGAGTTTTGCCGTGATCTCGGCCTTGCCGATATCAGGCTCTGCCAGCACGCGCGAAAAGCGCGCGGGGACAGGCGCGCGGGTCAGCGCCACATAGATGAACTTCTCGTCCTCGAAGGGGACCTCGGCGCCCTTGAGTTGCCGGTGCGCCTGCGAGCGCGGCAGGCGCTGGGCGAAATGGCACCAGTCGGGCGCTGTGAGCGGGCAGGGTTTGTCGTGCGGGCAGGGCGCCGCGACATGCGCGCCCGATGCGATCAGCTGCTGGCGTAGCGCAAGGATGCGCGCATAGCCGGCCGGTGTGCCGGGCTCGATCACGACGAGAGCGTGCCGGGCTTTCGCCCACATGGCCTCGCCGAGCGCGCGTTGGTCGTGCTCACTGAGCTCACCGATCACGTAGCTCGCGACGACGAGATCGGCGGGCGCCGCTTCTGCGAGGTTCGTGCCCGCGTCGCCCGGCAAATAGCGGCAGTCGGCCAGTCGCCTGCTGTCCTGCGCAAGCTCGAGCGCCAGGCTGCTCAATGTGCGGTTCGCGTCGAGCAGGGTGAAGGATTGCAACGAAGCAAAGGCTTCCGCGGCCGCCCAGCTCGCGGTGCCCGGACCTGCGCCGACATCGAGCAGGCTTTCCGGGGCAAGCTCCGGCGCGATCTCGGTTAGCGCATTGAGGCTCGCGGCCACGGCGGCATAGGTCGCGGGCATGCGCGCGAGTGCATAGGCCAGAGCATCGGCGTCCGACTTGATCGTGCCGGAGCCGCCGCCTGCGCGATAGGTGTTCGAGATGCGCCCGGCCCGCTGCGCGGCATCGGTGCGGGAAAAGCCTATGAGCTTGGCATCAAGTGCGGCTTTGAGCTCGGCGGGGAGCGTCGGTGAAATCATCTTCCATCGTCATGCCCCGCGCGGGCGGGGCATCCAGTATTCCGAGACAGTGACAGTTAACCGAGAAGCCGCGGCGTACTGGATCATCCGCCTTGGCGGATGATGACGTCAATGCTTATGGTGCGAGATTCCGGGTTCTCGCCACCGGGGCCGCGCTTTGCGCGGACCCGGTGGCGAGCCCCGGAATGACGCAGAAATCGTCACGCCACGTTCTGGTCGAGAATGTCCACGGCCTCGGCCAGGCTCACCGACACGAGCTGCGAGACGCCGCGCTCGGCCATGGTGACGCCGAACAGCCGGTTCATCCGCGCCATGGTGATCGGATTGTGCGTAATGATGATGAAGCGCGTGTCGGTCGAGCTGGTCATCTCGTGCAGGAGGTTGCAGTACCGTTCGACGTTGTGGTCGTCGAGCGGCGCGTCGACTTCGTCCAGCACGCAGATCGGCGATGGATTGGTGAGGAACACCGCAAAGATCAGCGCCATCGCGGTCAGCGCCTGCTCGCCGCCCGAGAGCAGCGAGAGCGTCTGCGGCTTCTTGCCCGGGGGCTTTGCGATGATCTCGAGGCCGGCCTCGAGCGGGTCGTCGCTTTCGATCAGGTGCAGTGCTGCTTCGCCGCCGCCGAACAGCTCGACGAAAAGGCGCTTGAAGTGGTTGTTGACGACCTCGAACGAGGTCAACAGCCGCTCGCGGGCCTCCTTGTTGAGGCTCTGGATGCCCTGGCGCAGCCGCTTGATGGCTTCGACGAGGTCGTCGCGCTCGGTGGTCAGGCTGGTGTGCTGAGTCTCGACCTCCTTGAGCTCTTCCTCGGCGCGCAGGTTCACAGCGCCGAGACGCTCGCGGTCGCGGCGCATCTTTTCGAGGTCCTCCTCGATTTCGTGCAGCGACGGCAGCTCGGCGCCGGGCTCGATCTCGGCAAGGCCGGCAACGGCCTGCGGCTCGACCTCCAGCATGTCGCGGATTTCGCGCTCGATGTCTTCCAGCCGGCGCCGCGCGCCTTCCATGCGCTCCTCGGCACGCGCTGTCGCCTCGCGGGCGCTCGACAAGGCTTCGAGCGTCAGCTTTGCGACGCGATCGGTCTCGGCCATCGCCGTTTCGGCTTCGGCGAGCGCGTCGGCGGCAACGCGGCGATCATTCTCGGCGTACTCGATCTCGTTGATCAGCGCGCTGCGCTTCTCGGCGAACACCGCGGGCGCGTTCTCGAGATCGCTGCGCTCGATCGAGACCTCGGTAATGCGGGCCTGGATGGTGTCGATGTGGGAGGCTGCGCTCTCCTTGCGGTTCTGCCATTCGGTGCGCTCGGCGAGGATCGCCTGCACGCGGCGGTCGGCAAGCTCAGCCTCGCGCGCCAGCGCCTGCGCCTCGGCGCGGACCTGGGCGGCCATGCGGCGATGGCCCTCGATGTCGCTGCGCACGGCGGCGAGCCGGACTTCGGTGTCTTCGCTCGACGGCAGCTCGGAGATCGCGGCGGCCGCATATTCATGCGCGGCCTCGGCCTCGGCGCGGTCGGCGGCGAGGCGGCTGTGCGCTTCCGACAGCGCCGACTTGCGCGCAGCGCGACGGTTGATCTCGCGCTCCGCGGTGGCGTGGCGCTCGCGCGCGGCGTTGAGCTCGCGCTGCGCGGCGCGCCAGGCCTCGCGGGTGGCGCCTTCGGTGCTGGCGGCCATCTTCAATTCGGAATCGGCATTCTCCAGCGCCTGGCGCTTGATCTGCGCGTCGATGCGGGCCTGCTCGAGCTCGTTCTCGATGTCGACGAGGCGGGCGCGCTCGGCGAGCCGCCGCGCGGCGCCGGTCGGCGCGTGAGCCGCCGCGACAAAACCGTCCCAGCGCCAGACGTCGCCTTCCGGCGAGACCAGCCGCTGGCCGGTCTTGAGTTTCGAGACGAGCTCGGCGCCGCGCTCGCGCGGCACCACGCCGATCTGGGCGAGACGACGCGCCAGCTCGATCGGCGCCTGCACGTGGCTCGAGAGCGGCACGACGCCCTCGGGCAAGGCCGGATCGCCTTCGGTGACACCGGCATTGGTCCAGCGCATCGGCGCGGAGGGATCGACGGGGGCATCGAGGTCGTCGCCGAGTGCGGCGCCGATCGCCTTTTCAAAGCCCTTGTCGACGGTGATGCCATCGATGATCGGTGGCCACAGATTCTTGGTCTCGCCGTTGACGATCTTGGAGATCGTGCGCGCCTCGGTTTCCAGGCGCTGCACGCGCTTGTCGGCCTCGTTCAGCGGCGAGCGCGAGGATTCCAGCGTCTGTCGCGCGGCCACATGCGCGGCTTCGCTGTCCTGCGCTGCGGCCTCCGAGGCCGCCAGAGTCTGCTCGGCGTTCTCGACCGCAGCGGTCAACTCGTCGAGATCACCGAAGCCGCCGGTCTCCTCGGCAAGCTTCTGCTCCTCCGCCGCGACGTTCGCGATCTCCTGGTCGAGCCGGGCGAGCTTGTCACGGTGGGTGCGGACGTTGGCTTCGAGTTGATTCCGCTTGGCGGTGAGGTCGGCGAGCGCCGTGGTCAGCTCGGAGAACTGCTGCTCGGCTTCAGTCAGCGTCGCCTCGGCCTCGGACACGCGCTCATCGACGCCGGAGCGCTTCTCGACGCGCGACTTGATCTCTTCCTTCAGCTCCAGATCCTCGGCGTCGAGCCGCTGAAGCGCGACGTCGGCGTCCATGGTCTGCTGCTGCGCGCGGGCGATGTCGCCCTCGAACTGGGTCAGCCGGCGCTCGAGCTCGGTAACGCGCTCCTTGGCGCGCTCTTCCTCGCGATCGAGCAGCTCGCGTGCATTGGTCAGCCGTTGCAGGCCTGCCGCAGCGCGCGCTTCCGCATCGCGCAGCGCCGGCATCCCGGCGGCGCGGATCGCCTGGATGCGAGCGGCTTCGGCCTGATGCTGGGTGCGCTCGGCCATCTCGCGCACGGCGAGATCATGGGTGTGGCCGGAATCATTGACCTCGGCATGCGCGCCGATCCAGCGCAGATGGAACAGCGTCGCCTCGGCCTTGCGGACCTTGGCCGCGACCTCGCGATAGCGAACGGCCTGGCGGGCCTGCTTCTTCAAGCCTTCCATCTGCCCTGCGAGCTGGCCGATCACGTCCTCGACGCGGGTGAGGTTGGTTTCGGCCGCCTTCAGCCGCAGCTCGGCCTCATGGCGGCGGGCGTGCAGGCCGGCGACGCCGGCGGCATCTTCGAGCACGCGGCGGCGCTGCTCGGGCTTGGCCTGGATGATCTCGCCGATCTTGCCCTGGTGGACGAGGGCGGGCGAGCGCGCGCCGGTGGCGGCATCGGCGAACAGGATCTGCACGTCACGGGCGCGCACGTCGCGGCCGTTGATGCGATAGACCGAGCCGGCCTCGCGCTCGATGCGGCGGGAGATTTCGAGAAGCTGGCTGTCGTTCATCGCCGCCGGCGCGGTGCGATCGGCATTGTCGATCGTCATCGTCACTTCGGCGTGGTTGCGCGCGGGACGATTGCCGGAGCCGGCGAAGATTACCGCGTCCATGTCGGCGGCGCGCAGCGATTTGTGCGAGGTCTCGCCCATCGCCCAGCGCAGCGCTTCGACCAGGTTCGACTTGCCGCAGCCGTTCGGTCCGACGACGCCGGTGAGGCCCGCTTCGATCACGAAGTCGGTGGGCTCAACGAAGGACTTGAAGCCATGAAGGCGCAGGCGAGTGATCTTCATAAAACACGCTTCTCTGTTGGCAGGACGCGAATCTCCCTGCCGTGACAATACCATAGAAGGCAAATGTCGGTGTCTGGGCTACCGCTTCGAGCGGCTTATGCACAAGCGACAATGGCTGTGCCGGTGCTCAAGGGCAACCGGCCAGCAACGCTTTTCCCAAGGCTTTTGAGGCGCGAATCAGGATCAAGCGTGAAGATCAGCTCTTCAACAGCGGATTGATCTTCTTCGCGAATTCCTCGAACGAGGCCTCGCCCTTGATCTTCTCGCCGTTGATGAAGAACGTCGGCGTCGAATCGACCTTCAGGACCTCGCTCGCATATTTCTGGTCGGCGGCGATCTTGTCGAGCAGCGCCTGGTCCTTCAGGCAGGCCTCGACCTGGCTCTGCGAGAGGCCCGCCTGCTTGCCGATCCGGGCAAGCGTCTCCGTGGTGTTCTTCGTCACCCAGTCGGCCTGCGAGCGGAACAGCATGTCGGTGACGGCAAAATATTTCGGCGCATCACCATTGGCGATGCAGCGCGCCAGCATCGCGCCGGCGGCGGCTTTGATGTCGAGCGGGAACTCGCGGAAGATGTAGCGTACCTTGCCGGTGTCGATGAATTCCTTCTTGATCTTCGGGAACACCTGCTCGTTGAAGGCCGCGCAATGCGGGCAGGTCATCGAGGCGAACTCGGTGATGGTGACGGCGGCGTTGTCCGGGCCGAGCGCCATGTCGGGCAGCGACACCGGCTTGGCGACATCGGAGGCGCTCTGCGCCATGGCCTCGGTGATAAGCCGCAGCGGCGACAACCCGGCAGCCACGGCAAGTCCGGTCAGCGAAAGCAT
This sequence comes from Bradyrhizobium sp. UFLA05-153, assembly GCF_054185185.1. Lineage (NCBI taxonomy): Bacteria > Pseudomonadati > Pseudomonadota > Alphaproteobacteria > Hyphomicrobiales > Nitrobacteraceae > Bradyrhizobium > Bradyrhizobium sp. UFLA05-153. Next base: position 76,467 of record NZ_JBBIAM010000034.1, on the reverse strand, counting down.
CGTGGTGAAGACGCGGCGGGTGATCATCAAAGGTCCAACTCCCGAAATTGGCGTGGGCACGCCCAAAGTTCCCCGATTGAGCGGCCTGTCGCTAGCTTGAAACCGCAATGGAGGCAATGGCGGGCCGCAATATCCGCTCCAGATTAGCGACGGAATGAGGCTCAATTTCGCTTGATTGCGGCACCCAGCCGGGCCAGCGCGTCCCGCAATTGTTCATCGTCGATATTGCCGAGGGTCTCGGCCACCTTTGCCACCGCCGCGGCGTCGGGCGGGCGGGGTCGCGCCGGGCGGCCGCGGCTGGATAGGGGGGCCTGGCGGAAGGCGAGCTTGCCGACCGCATTCCAGCCGAAGAAGCGGTTGACCCGCTCCAGGATGACGTCGGCCGAGTGCTGGATCTCCAGCGCCATCGGCCCCTCGACCCGCAGCACCAGTGTCGCCGGCTCCTGCGGCTGGCCCTCCACCGGCCGCGGCCATTGCATCTTCAGCGGCTCCGAATGCGCGGCGATCTCGGAGCCGGCAATCTCGCCCCACCGCGTCACCAGTTCGCGCGCGGCAAAGCCCTGCTTGGCATAGGCCTCGGCGAAGACGTCGTTGAGCAGGATCGACAGCGGCTTTGCACTGATGGGGCCGGGCTTGGACATGGCTTCCTTATATCATCCGGCGACGCTGACCAGAAGCTATCCGGCGCCATGCCGGGCATAGCCGTCCAAGGGACGGTGTCGCTTCCGCTCGCCTATGCCCGGCCATCCACGTTGTGCCGTGAAGAAAGGCGTGGATGCCGGCGACAGGCGCGGGCATGACGTGGAGAGTTCGGTGCGACGTCGATACAGTGTCTGCATGAGCCCCAAACCCGCCCTGAGGGCGAAATCGCAACCAGTTCGGCCGGAAGTCTCCGCGCGCCCATTGGCGCTGCTGCAGTGGTACGACCGCCATCGCCGCCGCCTGCCATGGCGCGCGGCGGCGGGCGAGACGCCCGATCCGTACCGCGTCTGGCTGTCGGAGATCATGCTCCAGCAGACCACGGTCAAGGCGGTCGGGCCCTATTTCGAAAAATTCCTCGCGCGCTGGCCTGACGTCACCGCGCTCGGCCGCGCCTCGCAGGACGACGTGCTGCGGATGTGGGCGGGGCTCGGCTACTATTCGCGGGCGCGCAATCTGCATGCCTGCGCGGTCGCGGTGGCGCGCGACCATGGCGGCGTGTTTCCCGATAGCGAAGAAGGTTTGCGGTCTCTGCCGGGCATTGGGCCCTACACCGCGGCGGCGATCGCCGCGATCGCGTTCGATCGGCGCACCATGCCGGTTGACGGCAATATCGAGCGGGTGGTGTCGCGTCTGTACGCCGTCGAGGAGGAATTGCCGCAGGCAAAACCGCTGATCCAGCAATTGGCGGCGACCCTGCTCGCCGAGACCCGTGCTGGCGACGAGAAGTCTCGCGCCGGCGACAGCGCGCAGGCGCTGATGGATCTGGGCTCCTCAATCTGCACGCCGAAGAAGCCGGCGTGTTCGCTCTGCCCGTTGAACGAGGATTGCGTCGCGCGGGCGCAAGGCACGCAGGAGACGTTTCCGCGCAAGGCGCCGAAGAAGAGCGGTACGCTGCGGAGAGGAGCGGCCTTCGTCGTCGTCCGTGGCGATGAGCTGCTGGTCCGCTCGCGGGCCGAAAAGGGTCTGCTCGGCGGCATGACCGAGGTGCCGGGCTCGGATTGGCTCGCCGGCCAGGACGACAAGGCCGCGCGCGCGCAGGCGCCTGAGATCAAGGGCCTCACGCGCTGGCAGCGCAAGCTGGGCGTGGTCACCCACGTGTTCACGCATTTTCCGCTGGAGCTCGTTGTCTACACCGCCGAGGTCGACGGCCGCAGCCGTGCGCCAGGGGGCATGCGGTGGGTTCCGATCGCAACCCTTGCTGACGAAGCGCTGCCCAACCTCATGCGCAAGGTGATCGCGCACGGGCTTGATCTCTAGCTTCTCGCGCACTCCTGACAGGATGCTGGCAGCAGCGCTGCGCTATCGGAACCGAAACGGAGGTTCCCGATGGTCAAGACTGCGCTCGACGATTTCAACATGCCACCCTGTGCCAAGCTCCTGGGCTGGCGCCTTTTGGACGCCCGGCCCGAGGAGGGCTGGATCCAGCTTGGCTTCGAGGGCAAGCCGGAATTCTGCAACCCGGCCGGTTTCATCCAGGGGGGCATGCTGTCCGCGATGCTCGACGATACGATGGGTCCGGCCGTGCTCGTGATGAGCGAGGGCAGGCTCTATACGACGACCGTCAGCATGACCGTGAACTTTCTCGCGCCGGCCAAGCCCGGGCCGATCGTGGCTGAGGCCAGGGTCACCCAGCTCGGCAAGACGATCGCATTCGTCGAAGGGAAGCTGGTGGCCGAAGACGGCACGCTGCTTGCGACCGCCACCGCCAGCGAGCGCCTGCTCGATGCGGCGAAAGTGGTTCGCTGATACAGGCGCGGTGGACCTGCTTCACGTTCCCAGCCTGGAACAGGGTCTACCCGCGCGTGCAATGAGAGGATTTGCTCGCGGATTCCTTGCGCGCACAATGAGCATGCCGATCGTTGCCGACCCCAACAGCGCGAGCATTTCGATGCGCGCATATTGTCGCAGCGGCAAAAGAGAGAGGCGGATACAGCCAATCTGCAGGCGAATCGCGATGTTCGATACATCGTCGACCTGGTTGCGGCAAAGTGGCCACTTCATATTCTTTGCGGAAGCTTTGATTGTAGGTTGCCCGTGGCCGATAGAAAATTAACAAAGGTTAAACGGGATAATTTTGAAAGCCGTCCTTTACTTAAGGCCTTGAGGTGAGCCATGTCGCTTGCGCTTATTGAGACCGGCCATTGCAACGTCGATCTCAAGCCGTCCCCGATAGAGCCATCATGGATCATTGAAGGAAACCCGCAGGCGCGTTCGCACCTGCTGTCGACCAGCGCGTGCGGCACTGCCACGACCCTGATCTGGTCCTGCACCGAAGGCAAGTTCAACTGGTACTACGATCTCGACGAGACGATCATGATCCTTGAAGGATCGATGGTGATCGAGAGCGATGGCATGCCGCCGAAACGCTATGGTGTCGGCGACGTCGTCTTTTTCCGCGAGGGCGCGCACGCCAAATGGCACATCGAAAAGTATGTGAAAAAGGTCGCCTTCCTGCGCCAGACCAATCCGGCTGGGCTCGGTTACGCCATTCGCGCCATCAATAAGCTGAAGCGGATGTCGTCGGTGTTGGGTGGTCGTCGCTCCGGGTAACTCGCGCCGTCAACGGCGGCGCCCCAAGGCGCGATGAGATTGAGCAACGAGCGGCTGGGCTCTACTTCTCCCTTTGGGAGAGGCGCTCCCCGGGTCGCATCGATTTAATCAAAAATCATGATGCTTCAGGTGCTCTCGTGCCTCGCGTCGGCGTGCCGCGGCACGAGCGGCGGCTTGGCGTTGAGGGCCTCGACCTGGAAGCCGGCGACGCGCTTGTAGTTCGCGGCGATGTCTTCCAGTTCCTTCTGCGACAGCACGTCCGTGACGACGTCGTAGCCATCAGGCGCGCGCTCCTCGACAAGCTGCATCACCTGCTCCGGGCCGTTCTTGCGGTTGAGCAGCACAAGATCGGTCGTCGCCGGCCGGCGCTCGGCCTCATAGGCCGACAGCGCTGCATTCGTCAGCCCATGCGCCAGAATCTCACGGGTGATGACGCGGGCATCGAGGATCGCCTGCGAGGCGCCGTTCGAGCCGATCGGATACATCGGATGCGCGGCGTCGCCCATCAGCGTGACGCGGCCAAACGTCCATTGCGAAACGGGATCGCGGTCGACCAGCGGATATTCGTAGGCGTGCGGGCAGTTCCGGATCAGGCCGGGCACGTCGAGCCAGTCGAACTGCCAGCTCTCGAACCACGGCAAGAACTCCTCCAGCCGCGCGGTGCGGTTATAGTCCTCGCGCCGCCACTGATAGGTCGGCGGCATATGCCGCTCGGCAACCCAGTTGATCTGGTGGTTGCCGGACGAGTCCGGCGCCTTGGTGATGGGATAGCAGACGAATTTCAGGATCTCGTGCCCGGCCATGATCATGGTGCGGCCGGTGAGGAAGGCTTTGGCCGGCGTCACGCCGCGCCAGAGGATGCGGCCGTTCCAGATCGGCGGCCCCTCCTGCGGGTAGAGCTTTTCGCGCACGGCGGAATGGATGCCGTCGGCCGCGATCAGGAGCGGGCCCTCGTAGGCTCCGGCGGGCTTGCCGGTCGCCTTGTCGATGAACTCAGCACGCACGCCGTCTGCCGTCTCATGCCAGCCGGTGAGATGATGACTGGTCAGAATGTTCTCGCGGCCGAGCCGCTCGACCGCGGTGTCGAGCAGGAGCTGCTGGAGAATGCCGCGATGGATCGAGAATTGCGGCCATTTGTAGCCGGCCTCCAGCCCGCGCGGCTCGCTCCAGATCGGCTTGCCGTGCTTGGAGAAATAGGCGAGCTCGCGGGTGCGCACGCCGCTCGCATCGAGCTTCTCCATCAAGCCGAGCTCGATCAATTCGCGCACCGCATGCGGCAGTACGTTGATGCCGACGCCGAGCGGTTTCAGCTCGGCGACGCTCTCGAACACTCTTGCGGGCACACCGATCTGGTGCAGGCTGAGCGCGAGCGTCAACCCGCCGATGCCGCCGCCGGCGATGAGTACCGTCATGTCAAATCCCCCGTTGCGGCGTCTTCGCACGGCGAGGCGGCCGTCGGCAACTGCGAAGAGAACGGCCTATGGACGCCGCGCCGGCCTGCCGTTAACGTTCCCCTTTCGGTACGAGGTCTCCCATGCTCAAGCTCTACTACACCCCCGGCACCTGCGCGGTCGCCTCCCACATCGCCCTGGAAGAGGCCGGCGCCGACTACAGGGCCGAGCGGATCGACTTCAAAACCAATCAGCAGAACAGCCCGGACTATCTCGCAATCAACCCGAAAGGACGCGTGCCGTCGCTGGTGACCGATCGCGGGGTCCTCACCGAGACGCCGGCGATGCTCGCCTACATCGCGCAAGTGTTTCCCAAGGCCAAGCTTGCGCCGCTCGACGATGCCTTTGCGCTCGCGCAGGCGCAGTCGTTCAATTCCTATCTGTGCTCGACGGTGCACGTGGCGCATGCCCACAAGATGCGCGGCGCGCGCTGGGCGACGGAGGAGACCTCCTTCGCGGACATGAAGCGGATGATCCCGAAGACCATGGGGGCCTGCTTCTCGCTGATCGAGCAGAAGATGCTCCGGGGCCCCTGGGTTATGGGCGAGCAGTATACGATCTGTGATCCCTATCTCTACACGCTGTCGCTCTGGCTCGAAGGCGACGGCGTCGACATCAAGGCGACACCTAAGGTCGCCGATCATTTCAAGCGGATGTCCGAGCGGCCCGCCGTGCGCAAGGTGATGGACGCGCACAAGGCCTGAGACCTCGGATTGTAGGGTGGGCAAAGGCGCGTAGCGCCGTGCCCACCATCTCGCAAGGCTACAACGGAAGTGGTGGGCACGCTTCGCTTTGCCCACCCTACGAAGCTAGCCCACCTGAAGCTGCGAAGCTTTCCGCTTCTCCAATTCCCGTCCGGTCTCCAGCATCAGCCGTCGCAGCCAGATCGAGCCGGGATCCATCTGCGCGCGGGTCGGATAAAACATGAACTGCTCGTCGATGCCGGGATCGAGCGGCGGCGTCACGGTTGAGAGCGCGAGCTGCCTTGACAGCGCCGCGATCAGGCGGCGGGGCACGAAGGCGACGAGATCGGTGCGGGCGGCAACATGCAGCGCTTCGAGATAGCCTGACACGACGAGCGCGATGTGCCGTTCGATGCCTTTGGTGCGCAGCCAGGTGTCGATCAGGTCCTCGGCCTGGCCGCGGATGATGACCGCGACGTGACGCGCGGCAAGGAACGTCTCGCGCCGTTTCAGCCTTGCGCCGACGGGATGGCCGCGCCGCACGGCAAGCGCATCGCTGTCGGTATAGAGCAGTTGCCGGTGAAATCCCTTGAAGGCGTTGCCGATCGAGATCACGAGATCGATGGTGCGGGCGAACTCGGCGTGGAAGATCGCAGGTCCCCGCCATGGCACCACGTCGATGCGGACGTTGGGTGCAAGGCGCGTCACCTTCTCCATAAAAGGTGGCATCAGAAGCTCGACGGCGAGGTCCGGCATCATCAAGCGGAACTGCCGCTCGCTGTGCGCGGCGTCGAATTCCTCTGATACGAAGAGCCCGCGCACCTGGTCGAGCGCCTGCGCAAGCGGCGCGCGCAGGGCCTGCGCCCGCGGCGTCAGCTCCATCCGCGCGCCGGTGCGCACCAGGAGCGGATCCCCGAAAATGTCCCGCAGGCGCTGGAGCGCGTGGCTGGTTGCCGGCTGCGACAGCCCGATCCTCAAGGCCGCGCGGCTGACATTGGCTTCGCGCAAGAGCGCGTCGAGCGCGCTCAGCAGATTGAGGTCAAGCGAATTCAAATTCATGAGGTGAATAGATATCATATTCACTATCGATTGGAAGAATTTGCATGAGGCGGCGATGATCCCGGCGAACTCAAGCAAAGGAGAAGCCGCCATGAGCGCCGCCGCCAACAAGAAACTGATGCAGGATATCTTCGCCGCCGCCGCAGACCCCGATCCAGCCGCCCGCGACCGTGCGCTGTTCATAGAGAGCCTTGCCGACGACGCGAAATGGGTCGTGACCGGACAATACTCCTGGTCGCGGACCTTTGCGGGCAGGGACGCCATCCTCAACGACCTGCACGGCCATGTCCGTTCGCGCCTCGTCGACCGGACGCGCACGGTGGCCCACCGTTTCATCGCCGACGGCGACTTCGTCGTGGTCGAGGCCAAGGGCGACAACGTCACCAAGGAAGGCGTTCGCTACGACAACGACTATTGCCTGGTGTTTCGCATCGAGGACGGCAGGATCAAGGAGATCCGGGAGTACTGCGACTCGGTCCTGACCGAGAAGGCGCTGGGCCCGTTTCCGGAAGCGGCAAGCCGGGCCGCGGGCTGATCCGGGTCGCGTTGTCTCACGGTTGCGGACAAGCGTTCGTGATGCGCTTGTCCGCACGAGCCTGCGTCCGATCCGTTAGCCGTTCGAGCCTTTCGGCCGGTTTTGTGCAAAACCGCCCGCCTGCTCATTGCGTTGTCCTGCCCGAGTTCCACCGGCGTCCACGCGAAGCGAGTGAAGGACACAATTAACAAGTGTCACGCATTGTGTCGCCGCAGACCGTGAGTCGCCGGACGGGCAATCAACGGCTGCAAGGGAGTCGCCTGGCGATTTCAGGTTCGTCCGGCTGCCCCGCGTCTCTTGCTTGGGTGGACAGAGGAAATGGCGGGCGTTCGTTTGAAGATCAGGGGGCGTCTTTACGCCGGCTTCGCAGCTCTCGTGGCAGTTGGCCTGATCATGGCCGCAGTGGCGGTCTGGAACCTGTGGGCTGTCCAGGACCAGGTCGCAAAGGCGGCGGCTCTCTCGGACAGCACGGCGCGGGTCCTGGAAATATCGAACCACCTCCAGGCGATCCAGCGAGCCAACCTTCGCTATATTCACGACGGGAACGAGCCGTCTCTCAAGGAGGCTGGAGACCGGGAGGCTGCGGCGACCCAGCTGCTTCAGGTGGGCGCGAAAGCGACGCTCTCCGAGGAGCGGCGAAATCTCTATAGCGATCTCATCGGCGATATCGCAAAGATGCGGACCCTGCGCGACGATCTCGGCGACGCCGTCAACGAGATGAGGACGGGCAGGGCGACCCTGTTGCCGGGTGGTGACGATCTGGCCGCAAAGACCGCCAAGCTGGTCATCGCTGCGCGCATCTCCCACGATGCCGAAGTCGCGGCCGCGGTCGCGGATCTCGAATCCAAGATCGTTCTTGTCCGAATTGCAAACTGGCGCTTCCTGGCCTTGCGCGACAGCAAGGGGGCTTCGGCCTTCAGGACGAGCGTCGAGAATACGCAACAAAAGCTCGCCGCGCTCGAGAGTGCCACGCTGCCGGAGGCGGTCCAGTCCGCGATCGCGCCGGTGAAGGCATCGCTGACGATCAACAAGAACGCCTTTGAGACGACGTCCGCCGCGATGCTCAAGGCGGACGACATCTACAACAACAATCTCGCGCCCCTGATCATCCGAAGCATCGACAAGCTCAAGGTCGCGGAAAGCGGATTGAAGACCGAAAATCAGGCCTCGCGCGCAGCCGCCGAGGGTGTCATCGCGAGCACGACGTCGGTCCAGGAGGCGGCTGGCGCCGTCGCCCTCCTGTTCGGCGGCATCATCGCCTTCCTGATCGCCCGCAGCATCGTCGGACCGATCACCTCGATGACCCGCGCGATGGGATCGCTCGCCGGCGGCGATCTCAGGACCGAGATCCCCGGACGCGGCAATCGCGACGAGATCGGCGACATGGCCAAGGCGATCCAGGTATTCAAGGACAACATGGTCGAGACCGAGCGCTTGCGCACCGAGCAGAAGGAGCTCGAGGTGCGTCAGGCGGAGCAGCGCAAGGCCGACATGGTCGAGCTCGCCGAGCAGTTCGAGCAGGCGGTCGGCGAGATCGTGGAGGCGGTCTCATCGGCGTCCGGCGAGCTGGAAGCGTCGGCCGGCACGCTGACCACGACCGCTTCGCGGGCCCGGGACCTCTCGACGGAGGTCGCGGCCGCTTCGCAGGAAGCCTCCGCCAACGTGCAGGCAGTCGCGTCCGCGACCGAGGAGCTTTCATCGTCGGTAGGCGAGATCGCGCGCCAGGTGCAGGAATCGGCCCGCATCGCCAATGAAGCCGTGGCGCAGGCGGGCAGGACCAACGAGCGGGTCGGCGAGCTCTCGAAGGCGGCCGCCAGGATCGGCGACGTCGTCGAACTGATCAGCACGATCGCCGGCCAGACCAACCTTCTGGCGCTGAACGCCACCATCGAGGCCGCGCGTGCCGGCGAAGCCGGCCGCGGTTTTGCCGTCGTTGCGACCGAGGTCAAGGCATTGGCCGAGCAGACCGCGAAGGCGACCGGCGAGATCGCCCAGCAGGTCTCCGGCATCCAGGCGGCGACCGAGGAGTCGGTCGGTTCGATCCGGGAGATCGGCGGAACCATCGAGCGGTTGTCGGAGATTTCAGCCGCGGTCGCGGCTGCCGTGGAAGAGCAGGGCGCGGCGACGCAGGAGATCTCGCGCAACGTTCAGCATGCCGCGCGCGGAACGCAGCGCGTGTCGACCAATATCGGCAACGTGCAGCGCGGCGCCTCCGAGACCGGCTCGGCGTCCTCGCAGGTGCTGGCGTCCGCCAAGTCGCTGTCGGCGGACAGCAGCCGGCTGAAGGTCGAGGTCGCCAAGTTCCTGAACTCGGTGCACGCCGCCTGATCGCGGGCGGCGCCGGCGGGGCCGGGCCGCGCTTTAGACGCGCGACCCGTCACGGGTGGTCAGGCCACCTTCGTCTTCATGTGCTTGAACATGTTGTCGCGGGCCTCGTCATCCATCACGGTCTTGAAGGCGAACTTGTCCTTCAGCGCGATGGCGCGCGCAGCCGCTGGTCGCGCGGAGATCTCGTCGACGAGACGCTTGACGTTCAGGTATTTCGCCGCTGCGTCCTCGCCGAGCACGAAGGCGGCCATGCGTGCCCAGCCCCACATCGCCATGTCGACGATCGAGTAGCTGTCGCCGACCATGTAGCGATTCTTCGCCAGATGATCGTTGAGGATCTGGTAGTGGCGATGGCCCTCGTACTGGTAGCGGTTGTGCGCGTAGTCCTGGTCCTTGGGCGAGAAGTGCCTGAAGTGCATCGCCTGTCCCGAATAGGGGCCGAGCCCGGTCGCGATGAACATCAGCCATGACAGCGTCTGCGCGCGAACGGCGGGCGCGGGCAGGAACTTGCCGGTCTTCTCGGCGAGATAGAGCAGGATGGCGTTGGAGTCGAACACGATGGTGCCGTCATCGTCTATCGCCGGCACCTTGGCGTTGGGATTGATCTTGAGGAATTCGGGCGTGAACTGCTCGCCCTTGCGGGTGTCGACCGCGACCGGCTCGAACGGCAGCGCGGACTCTTCCAGATAGAGCGCGACCTTGGTCGGGTTCGGCGAGCCGTTGAAATAGAATTTGAGCATCGAGAGTCTCCCCAGTCCTTTGTGAGCCGAGATCGGGCGCAGCATCATTGCCGCCGGCGGCCCTCTCTTGCCCGAACCCTTGCGGGAAGCACAAGTGACGCGTTCGTGGATGGAGCCTGCACGCCGTGCAGGTCAGCCGGCGTAGAAAAAACCGAGGATGGCGACGATGATCACGCCGAGACCTGCAGCTTCGACGCGGTGCGCAAGCCGTGTCGCGGCATGCACATCGGAGGCCCGCGCGGCGCGCTCGGAGCCTTTGGGATAACCGTGGACGATGACGTCGTGATTGAATGTGTCGTGAGCCTCGTTGCCGCTGGCGAGCCCGGCACAGACGAGGAGCACGCCGAACAGAGCGAGTCCGGCAAAGCCCAATAAGCCGATCATCAGCATCGGAAACATGCCGATCAGGAAGATCGGCAGCAGCGGCAAAAGCAGCAATGTCTCGGACTGTCGTCGCATGGCTCGACCGGTCAAGACGGGAACTGACGCCTGAATGTAGTCCCGGGAGCTCAGTGGTTCAAGTATTCCTCATTCCGGGGCTCGCGAAGCGAGAGCCCGGAATCTGGAGATTGTGACGCGAGATTCCGGGTTCGCGCTTCGCGCGCCCCGGAATGACGATCGGGAAAGGGGCGTTACTCGGCCATGCCGGAGCGGATTTCGGCGCGCAGCTCGTCGATCAGCTTGAGGCCCTGCTTGGTCTCGACATGCCAGTAGGTCCAGCCATTGCAGGCGGCAGAGCCCTGCGCCACCGCACCGATGCGGTGGATCGAGCCGACCTTGTCGCCCAGCATGATGGCGCCGTCGGCGCGAACGAGCGCACCGAGCTTCTTCTTGGCGTCGAACAGCTTGGTGCCGGGCATGATCATGCCGCGCTCGATCAGCTCGGAGAACGCCACGCGCGGGGCCTCGCGCGCGGTCATGAACGGGGCGAGGCTCTCTTCCGGCAGCGGCTCGACGGCCGCGATCCGCTCCTCGGCGGCCTTGGCGTAAGTGTGCTCGCGCTCGAAGCCGATGTAGCTGCGGCCGAGCCGCTTGGCGACGGCGCCGGTGGTGCCGGTGCCGTTGAAGGGATCGATCACGAGGTCGCCGGGCTTGGACGACGACAGCAGCACGCGCGCGAGCAGGCCTTCCGGCTTCTGCGTCGGGTGAACCTTCTTGCCGTCGGCGCCCTTGAGGCGCTCGTCGCCGGTGCAGAGCGGGATCAGCCAGTCGGAACGCGCCTGCACGTCCTCGTTGGCCGCCTTCAGCGCTTCGTAGTTGAAGGTGTAGCCCTTGGCCTTCTCGTCGCGCGCGGCCCAGATCATGGTTTCGTGCGCATTGGTGAAACGGCGGCCGCGGAAATTCGGCATCGGGTTGGACTTGCGCCACACGATGTCGTTGAGGAGCCAGAAGCCGAGATCCTGCATGATCGCGCCGACGCGGAAGATGTTGTGATAGGAGCCGATCACCCAGATCGTGGCCGACGGCTTCATCACGCGGCGGCAGGCGAGCAGCCAGGCGCGCGTGAAGTCGTCATAGGCCGAAAACGAATCGAACTTGTCCCAGGCGTCGTTGACGGCATCGACATGGGATTCGTCGGGGCGCTTGAGATCGCCCTTGAGCTGAAGATTGTAGGGCGGATCTGCGAACACCAGATCGACCGAACCGGATGCCAGCTTCGACATCTCGGCGACGCAATCGCCGACGATGATGCGATGCGATGCGGACTCAAAATTTGTGCGGGGCGCCCTTGCAGACGCCCCGCGACGCGACACAACCATGACTCAAGAACTCTGACTCAGGCGACGCTGTCGGCGACGCGGGACCAAACAACCGACTGGCCGCTACATTGACCGCGCAAAGTAAAAAACGACTTAACTCGCATCGTCTCGCGATTGCTTCGACATTGCGCATCGCGCAGGCAAAGATGTGCGGATCACTCGTGTTTTGCAGCATCTTTCGCGTTCGCGCGGTTGCGATCGCCTCGCTCGCGCCAAACTTTCTCTCGGAAAAAAATGCTGCTCTCCCGGAAAAAATTGCAGCCGTCGGCGCGGTGCCGCACTAGGCAATCTTTGCCGAGCAGGATATTGATTAATAGAACGGAAATTTTACGTTTGTGACGCGGGTAGGTCTTGCGCTGTTGCGTGCCCCCGCGGATGCAATCTAAGGACTTGAGGGAAGCCGCCATGCGTTACGATGATTTCCGCCGCAGCGACGACATCGAGGATCGTCGCGACGAGGGTGGTGGTGGGTTTGGTGGCGGTGGCGGCGGTGGTTTCGGTCTGCCGATGGGCGGCGGCGGCCTCGGCATCGGCACCATCATCGTGCTCGGCCTGCTCGGCTACGCCTTCGGCATCGATCCGCGCATCCTGATCGGCGGCGCCGAGATCCTCACAGGCGGCGGCCAGGCGCCGAGCTACCAGACCGATCGCCAGGCATCGGGCGGGCAGGTGAAGCGCGGCGCTCCGACCGACGAGATGGGCAGCATGATCTCCGGCATCCTGGGCGAGATCGACGATCGCTGGAGCGAAATCTTCCAGGCCAGCGGCCAGTCCTACACCGGTCCCAAGATCGTCCTGTTCCGCAACGCCACCAATGGCGGCCGCTGCGGCATGGCGCAGTCGGCGATGGGACCGTTCTACTGCCCGCCTGACAAGACCATCTTCCTCGACACCGGCTTCTTTCGCGAGGTCGAGACACGCTTCCGCGGCTGCTCCGGCAAGTCCGCCTGTAATTTCACGACCGCGTACATCATCGCCCATGAGGCCGGCCATCACATCCAGAATCTGCTCGGCATCATTCCGCGCGTGACGCGGCTGCAGCAGCAGGCCGGCTCCAAGGCCGAAGCCAACGCGCTCCAGGTGAAGGTGGAACTACAGGCCGACTGCCTGTCCGGCGTCTGGGTCAACCGCGAGGCGAAGAAGCGTCCGAACTTCCTCGAACCGGGCGACATCGACGCGGCGCTGACCACGGCCAGCGCGATCGGCGACGACACGCTGCAACGCCAGGCCACGGGCCGCGTCGTGCCCGACTCCTTCACCCACGGCTCGGCCGAGCAGCGCAAGCGCTGGTTCATGACCGGCTATCAGCAGGGCACGGTGCAGGCCTGCAACACGTTCGGGAATGGGTCGTTGTAAACTGGTCGTAGCGTCATCCTGAGGCGCTCGCCTCCTGGCGAGCCTCGAAGGATGACGAGCCCCCCGGCTCATCCTTCGAGGCGCGCTTATCGCGCGCACCTCAGGATGACGTCGGAGAATGGGTAAGGAGATGTGATCCAATGGCGTCGATCGACGAGACAAAACAATTCATCCCGCTCAACATCGCGGTGCTGACCGTCTCCGACACGCGCGCGCTCGCTGACGACAAGTCCGGCCAGACACTCGCCGATCGCATCAGCGCTGCCGGCCATCATCTTGCTGCGCGCGAGATCGTCACCGATGACGTCGAGGCGATCCGCGCCGTCATCCGCCGCTGGATTGCAGACGCCGGCGTCGATGTCGTCATCACCACCGGCGGCACCGGCTTCACCGGACGCGACGTGACGCCGGAGGCGATCGAGCCCTTGTTCGAGAAGCGCATGGACGGCTTCTCGATCGCGTTTCACATGATGAGCCACGCCAAGATCGGCACGTCGACGATCCAGAGTCGCGCCACCGCGGGCGTTGCGGGTGCGACCTACATCTTCTGCCTTCCCGGCTCGCCCGGCGCCTGCCGCGACGGCTGGGACGGCATCCTCGCCGCCCAACTCGACTATCGCACGCGCCCCTGCAACTTCGTCGAGATCATGCCGCGCCTCGACGAGCATTTGCGAAGGCCGAAGGCGCAAGGCGCGACGGTGTAGTCACGCACGGTGTGTGCGTGAGGCAATTGCGGTGCTTTCCCTTCTCCCCTTGCGGGAGAAGGTGGCATAGGCGGCCTACGGCCGCCGTTCTTGAGAACGCCGATGCTTCGCATCGGCTATGGCGCCGGATGAGGGGTTCTCTCCGCGCGATCAATAGTCAAAGTTGATCTCGCGGAGAGAGACCCCTCACCCCAATGAGCCTGTGTCTTCCGGCGGAGCTGCCCTCTCCCACAAGGGGCGAGGGTACATCAACGCGCACCGCGCTGGCTGAAGCGATATTCTTGCTCTTCCGTGTCAGCGAACACCACATCGCGCGCCATAGCTCGCGGCAGGCATCGCGTCGCAAGCGCCGGGCGCGGCGCTTGTAGAGATCGACCAGTTCTGCGGTGACGCGGCGCGCAGCTTCGGGCCGCGCGCGCATCAGAGATCGCGCTCCCAGGTTTCGCCGATCAAATTCTGGCCGAAGCTGCGATGCGGCTCGCTCGCCACCAGCTTGAAGCCCGCGTCCTGATAGATCTTGCGCGCGCCGACCAGAATGCTTTGCGTCCACAGCGTCATTCGCCGATAGCCGCAGGCGCGCGCGAAGGAGACGCATTCGGCGACCAGCCGCTGGCCAAGGCCGCGGCCGCGGGCGGCGGGATCGAGCAGCAACAGGCGCAGCTTGGCGACGTCGTCGCTGGCCTTCACCAGGAACACCGAGCCGACCGGGCGCCCTTCGATGTCGGCGATCCAGCAGCGCTCGCGCGAGGCGTCGAAGGAGGTCATGTATTTCGCCACGATCTCGGCAACGAGCGCCTCGAAGCCTGCATCAAAACCGTATTCGCTCGCATAGAGCGCGCCGTGGCTCTGCACCACCCAGCCCATGTCGCCGGGGCGTGGATCGCGCAAGGAGGCGGGCGCCGGCTCGGCGCGCGGCATGGCAAGCAACCGCTCGACCGTCTCCATCGCACCCGTCAACCGTTTGCGATCGGCCCCGGTGAGCGGCCGCAGCATAGCGGCGACGTCCTCTTGCGACGAGCGCTCGAGTCTGGCGAAGGCCTGGCGCCCCTTCGCGGTCAGGCTCAACTGATATTGCCGCCGGTCGGTTGGAAGCGGCCTGCGCGCGATCAGGCCGGCCTCGTCGAAATTCTGCACGATACGGCTGAGATAGCCGGGGTCGAGCCCGAGCTCGATGCCGATCTCCTTGGCCGAGCGCTCGCCGCCATGGGCGAGCTCATAGAGCACGCGCGCCTCGCTGAGCGAGAACGGCGTCTTCAGCAATTGCTGATCGAGCACGCCGAGCTTGCGGGTGTAGAACCGGTTGAAGGCACGAACCGCCTCCACCTGGTCGTCGGAGACCTGACCGGCCGAAGCGCCAGAGGGCGCGCTTGATGACAGGCTGGATGACATATCGGACGACATGGGGCACCTCCAATACTTGCCATTGTCAATCAATTATTTGACTTTGGCAAGTATCTTCTGGATCACGCCATGCTGACGATCTTGCTCCGCAACAGCGTCCGGGACGATCGGCCGAGCCGCCGCAGCAGCCGGGCCTCGGAGCGGCGAGCCTGGGGTGGGTAGCCGCCGATCCGGTCGTAATGGTCGCGCGCTATCAGGAGGCCCTGATCGCCGAAAGGCCCTACGATCTTGCGCGCCACGAGGCGGAGGATGTCGCGCAGGCCGGTATCGGCGTAGGGCGAACGTGCATAGCGGAACACGGCCGCGCGGTCGCGTCCGCTGGCGGAGACGACCTGGATGAACTGGGTGGTCTCTTCGATCCAGCCGGTCTCGAGCACGGCGCCGGCGTGCAGGAACATCAGCCAGGGCGATCGCGCCTGCAGCGCGCCGGCGGCAAGCGCCGCGCCCTGCGAGGAGCCTTCGTAACCGATGAAGCGGCAGCCCGCGACGTCGGCGACGCGCTCGATCACGCCGTTACGCGTGCCGTCGACGAGCAGGACTTCCTTGATCAGGCCGGCAGCAGCACCCGGGACCAGCGCGGCCAGAGTTGCGACCGTCGGCTGCTCGATGCCTTCCGTCGGTATGATGACGCTCAACATGTTGAGGCTTCAATTGTCTCAAGCTGTGGAAAAAGCGCAATTGTTATAGCGTATAACCGTGCCGTGGTGCCGGACGCAACGATTTGCCGGTGCGTTGGTGCTGCGGTGTCGCGGGATGGTAAACCGTGCAGCCGGCCGCAGCCAAGCCCGTCGCACGCCGGCCGTATTATTGCGGAATGTTTCAGCAGCCGCGCGCCGCATGCGACCTGATTTCATCGTGGACATTTTCGGGGCAGTGCGACCGTTCGCATCGCTCTCAAGAATGGCCGCCCCTGTCGCGCGCGGTCCTGTCAGGCCTGGACGAGCAATCATGCAAAAAGGTGACCTGATCTGCCCGAAATGCGGCGCCGGATTCCGCCGGATCACGCTATCATCGCTCAAACGTGAATGCGGCGAATTTCGCTGCACGATCTGCGATCGCGTTCTGGAGGTCTTCGATGACTCCAGCGCAGTTGCCTATCGCCTCACCGTAGTGCCAGCTAGGATATTTGTGTGAACGCCGATCAACTGACTGTTGGCACGGCCGCAACATCGCCCAAGGCGGACGCCGCGCCTGCCTTGCGGATTCGCGCCCTGATGCTGGGCGACCGCATCAATGCGGCGGGCCTGGAGATCGGAACGCTGGTGTCGTCGACGCCGGTCGCATTCCGCGTCCATGCCGGACTCGCCGTGATCTTCCGCTACGGCGTCGTGGTGCTGATCGGACTATTGCCCTCGGAAGAGAAGGTCCTGATCGACACATTGAAGCCGCGCGTGATCGGCGAGTTCAGCCCCTACGAGGAGGAGACCGCGCAGGCGCAACTCTGCAACGACGAAAACGCCGAGGTGATCCAGCCGGGCGGGCCGATCTGTCTCAGCAAATTCTCCGAGGACCGGCTCCTCCTAATCGCAGATGCGCTCGCCAAGAGTACGGCGCTCGCCCGCGACGAGCGCCGCGTCGCCGCCGTCTTCGACGTCATCGAACCGTTTGCGCGCGAGCTTGCCCAGCGCGGCCGCACGCCGCGCCGTCGCAAGGGAATCCTGCAACTGATCGGCAACGCGCTGCTCGTGCAGCAGCGCGTCGCGGGCCGCGTTGCCGTCGCGGAGAAGCCCGACGTGCTCTGGGAGAAGCCCGGGCTCGATCGCCTCTATTCGCGGCTCGAGGACGAGTATGAACTGAAGGAGCGTCTCGACACGCTCGAGCGCAAGCTCAAGGCCATCTCCGAGACCGCCAACGCGCTGACCGACATCATCGACACGCAGCGGTCGCTGCGGCTGGAGGTGGCCGTGGTCGTGCTGATCGTGATCGAGGTCGTGATCGGCTGCATCCAGATTTTTGCTGGAACTCACTAGACTAGGGGGCACGTAATAATATTCGGTCGTGTCTGCTTTGCTCCAATAGCGATGGACTTTTGTGCAGGCGCAGCAAATGACGCGATGGCCATGCACGGCCATCTAACCGCTGTCGCGCCAGACGATGCCTGGTGCATTCGGCGGTCAGTGAGGTACCATATGGTCGATGACTGATGACAAGGTGAAACGGCGGCTGACCACTGTCCTGTGCGCGGATGTGCACGGCTATTCTCGCCTGATGGGAGCAGACGAAGCGGGAACGCTGGAGATGCTGCGCCGCTGCCGCACTGCCATTGCAGGATTGGTGGAGCGCCACGACGGGCGGATCGTGAATACTTGGGGCGATGCCGTGATCGCCGAGTTCGCCAGCGTGGTCGAGGCCGTGCAATGTGCGGTCGAGATTCAGCAGGAGGTTTCCAGTCAGAATTCGGCCCCACCACCTCACGCGCCCCAGATGCGGTTTCGCATCGGCGTCAATCTAGGCGATGTGATGGTGGATGGTTCCGACATTTTTGGCGACGGGGTCAACATCGCGGCGCGGCTGCAAGAACTCGCCGAGCCCGGTGGCGTCGTGATCTCCGCTTCCGTCTACGATCAAGTGCACAACAAACTATCTCTTGGCTTTGACTGTCTCGGCCAGCAACAGATGAAGAACGTGGCCCCCGTAACCACGTATCGAGTGACCGTGGGTGGCCGAACTGGTGGTAGTGGAAGCCCTGCTACCCAAGTTGGAGCAGTTGCAGCCTCGGAAGCTGGCGCTCAACGGATTCGCGATCGATACGAGCCATCCACCTGGATGAGCTCGATCTCGGATCGGTTAGCGACCCTGCCTCGCCCCGTTGCAGCAATTCTCACAGTTTCAGGCTTTCTGATTCTGATCAATGTTTTCACCGGCCTGCACAGAATCTGGTTTCATTGGCCAGTCGCCGCACTGCTCTTCATTGGCGCCCTGCGGGCGCTACGGCACGGATCCGCGTCGGACAGAAATGAGGGGCGCCGAAGGACTCGGGACTGAGCGGCTCGGCCGTTGCACCGCGAGTCCGGGCACGCGCTCGATCGCCTCGATCGCGAGACGAAACCGATCGAGCTCGTCGAGCACGACCATGTCGAACGGCGTGGTCGTCGTGCCTTCCTCGGCAACGCCGCGCACATCTGTGCCGGCGTGGTTGGTGCCGCAATCGGAAACCAATTTCGTGGACTGAGTCCGCGGAATCGGAACGCAACGCTCTACCGTGCTGGCGCGCGCATGGACGCCGGCTGCCCTGGCAGCTTCAGCCTCGGACCTGCCTCGGTCAACTTTCCATCGGCGAGGGCAAACACCTGCAAATCCTGGTCGATGTAGTTGCCCACATAGAGGTAATCGCTGTTCGGGCTGTAAACGATGCCCTCTGGCAGGCCGCCGAGCGGTGCGCGCGCAGTCACCGTCAGCTTGCCGCCGGTGCCGATCGACATCAGCACGAGCTCGCCGGCTTTGGTCTTGAACCAGTCGCTATCCTTGGCCGCGGTGCCGAGCAGCAGCGGGGTGGCTGCGGTCTTCCCGTCGGGCGCGACGGCGAAGCCTTCCGGTCCGATGCCGGGGCTCATCACATCGACGACGTGGGGATGTGGACCTGTCGCTTCGATGGTCACCACGGCATCTGCGTTGTCTCTCAGTGCGCCGGTGTTCGATGCGATGACGTACTTGCCGTCTGGCGTGATGTCGATGTTGTAGGGATTGAATGCCGATGGAATGTCCATCGACTTGTCGTAGGTCACGTCTTGTCCATCGATCGTCAAAACGCCGATTTTGTTCGCGAGGTTGAGGCAGACGAAGGCGCGCTTGCCGTCGGGTGCGATGACAACAGCCGCAGCCTGCTGCTCCACCGGTACCTCGCCGACGGCTTTGACCGTTGAACCCTGGATGGAGACGACAGAGACACTCTTGCCGTCTCGGTTGGCAATCAATGCCAGGTCGCCCTTCTTTGAGATCGACAGACCGGAGGGCTGCCGCCCGACGGTAACCGTGTCGATCAACCTCGGCGGATCTGCACTGAGGTCAATCACGTACAGCTTGTCATCGGGGACCGTTTTCCAGGAGCTTCCTTCCTGGACGTGAACCACGGAATTGGCGACCAGGCCCAGCTTGCCGTCTGGTGTGATCTGCAAGTTCGTGGGTGGCCCCAGCAGAGAGTTCGCCAGCGGCAGGCTCGCGCGAATCCTGGGTTTGGCGGGATTGGTGACGTCCACGACCAGCACCGCGTCGATACCCGGAGTGCTATTCGTCTGGCCTTCGGGACCAAAAGTGATCTTGCTGTCGAGGCCGATCAGGATGTCGTTGGTTCCGGCCATTGCCGAGCCGCCGGCAACGAGGCCAGCCAAGCAGGCGGCGCAAAGAGCACTGCGTAAATTCATGATGCGATTTCTCCCACCCGGCTCATTTCTGGATGAGCCTGTCACTCTACCTTACCTTGCAGGTTTTGCAGATAGCAATCACTACCGCGCCGACGGCGTCGGGACATTCGCCAGGGCCTTGATCTTTGAACCGCGTGACAACTGCGTCGGGTCACTTCGTCACGCCCCGACTGTTCGGCCACACCCAGTTGCGGATCTCCGGCATGTCCTCGCCATGCTCGCGCACGTAGCGCGAATGTTCGATCAACTTGTCGCGGAACCGCTGCTTCACATGCGCCGCCTTCGTCGCGAGGCGCGGCACACGCTCGATCGCCTCGATCGCGAGATGGAAACGGTCGAGCTCGTTGAGCACGACCATGTCGAACGGCGTCGTCGTCGTGCCTTCCTCGTCAAAGCCGCGCACATGCATGCCGGCGTGGTTGGCGCGGCTGTAGGTCAAGCGATGAATGAGATAGGGGTAGCCGTGATAGGCGAAGATCACCGGCTTGTCGCGCGTGAACAGCGAGTCGAAATCCCGATCGGAAAGGCCATGCGGATGCTGCTCGTTCGGTTGCAGCGTCATGAGATCGACGACGTTGACGACGCGGATCTTCAGGTCGGGCAGGGCGTTCCGCAAGAGATCGACCGCAGCGAGCGTTTCCACCGTCGGCACGTCGCCGGCGCAGGCCATCACGACGTCGGGCTCGCCGTCGGCCCTTTCCGTGCCGGCCCAGGTCCAGATGCCGATGCCGGCATCACAATGTGTCGCCGCGTCCTGCATGGCGAGCCATTGCGGCGCGGGCTGCTTGCCGGCAACGATGACGTTGATGCGGTCGTAGGTGCGCAGACAGTGATCGGCAACCCACAGCAGCGTGTTGGCGTCCGGCGGGAAATAGACGCGGACGATATCGGCCTTCTTGTTGGTGACGAGATCGACGAAGCCGGGGTCCTGATGGCTGAAGCCGTTATGGTCCTGGCGCCAGACATGCGAGGTCAGGAGATAGTTGAGCGACGCGATCGGACGCCGCCACGTCAGCTCGCGCGACACTTTCAGCCATTTGGCGTGCTGGTTAAACATGGAGTCGACGATGTGGATGAAGGCTTCGTAGCAGGAGTAGAAGCCGTGGCGTCCGGTGAGCAGATAGCCCTCGAGCCAGCCCTGGCAGAGATGCTCGCTCAGCACCTCCATGACGCGGCCATCCTGGGCGAGGTGAACATCATAAGGTTCGGTCGGCTCCATCCAGACCCGTTCGGTCGCCTCGAACACGGCGTCGAGCCGGTTTGACGCGGTCTCGTCCGGACCCATGATGCGGAAGTTGCGCGCATCCGCATTCAGCCTGACGACGTCGCGCAGGAATTTGCCGAGCTCGCGCGTCGCCTCCGCGACCGTCTTGCCCGGCTCCTTCACCTCGACGGCGAAGCTGCGGAAATCGGGCAGCTTCAGCCCGCGCTTCAACAGCCCGCCATTGCCATGCGGATTGGCGCCCATGCGGCGATCGCCTTCCGGCGCGAGCGCCTGAAGCTCGGGAATGAGCGCGCCGTTGCGATCGAACAGCTCCTCCGGCGCGTAGCTTTTCATCCAGCCTTCGAGCACCTTCAAATGCGCGGGATTTTCCCGGCAATTGGCGACCGGCACCTGATGGGCGCGCCAGAAACCTTCGACCTTCAGCCCGTCGACCTCCTTGGGGCCGGTCCAGCCCTTCGGTGAGCGCAGCACGATCATCGGCCAGCGCGGCCGCTCGATCGTGGTCCTTGTTTCGCGCGCATGCTGCTGGATCGAGCGGATCCTTGCCAGCGCCACGTCGAGTGCGTCCGCCATGATCCGGTGCATCGTCTTGGGATCGTCACCCTCGACGAACAGCGGCTCGTGGCCAAACCCGCGGAAGAGATCGCGGAGCTCCTCGTCGCGCATCCGTCCGAGCACGGTAGGGTTGGCGATCTTGTAGCCGTTGAGATGCAGGATCGGCAGCACCGCGCCGTCATGCGCAGGATTCAGAAACTTGTTCGAATGCCAGGACGCCGCGAGCGGCCCGGTCTCGGCTTCGCCGTCACCGACGACGCAGGCGACGATCAGATCGGGATTGTCGAGCGCCGCGCCATAGGCGTGGACCAGCGCGTAGCCGAGCTCGCCGCCCTCATGGATCGAGCCCGGCGTCTCCGGCGCCGCGTGGCTCGGAATGCCGCCGGGGAAGGAGAACTGCCTGAACAGCTTGCGCAATCCGTCCGTGTCGCGCCCGATGTCTGGATAGATCTCGCTATAGCTGCCTTCGAGATAGGTATTGGCGACCATGCCCGGGCCGCCATGACCGGGACCGCAGATATAGAGCACGCTGAGATCGAGTGTGCGGATCGCGCGGTTGAGATGGGCATAAATGAAGTTCAGCCCGGGTGTCGTGCCCCAATGGCCGAGCAGGCGCGGCTTGATGTGCTCGGGCCGCAGCGGCTCGCGCAGCAGTGGATTGTCCAAAAGGTAGATTTGCCCGACGGATAAGTAGTTTGCGGCGCGCCAGTAGCGATCGAGCAGGTCGATATCGCCCGCGCTGGCGCGCTCTTGTTGTTTGCTTGTCATGATAAAGCTGACCCTGTTGCGTCGATCGTCACCAACACGGTTCCGCTGCGATCGATCCGTTGCCAACGCTCGGCATCAAACGTCATTGCGGCCGGCACCCTTTGCGGGAGGTCAAATTCCGCGCGCGAAGTTTGGGCGGCTACTTTGCATGGGGTTGTTTTGCGGTTTTTGAATTGGTGTTCTTGATTTGTTCCTTTTGCGTGTTATCTTGGCTTCATGAGTCGAGCATCCTCTCATGCCCTCAAGCACCCGCCGGTCACGGCGCCCTCCGAGCCGGCGGGTGCGCCTTCCGCCTTTCCTGAGCTTGCCGTCGCGATCGACCGCGAGCGCAGGCGCGGGCGGGGCGCCCAGTCCAACGCCAGCGGCCGTTATGAGGCCGAGGCGCGCGTTGCCTTTGACGACGGCTGGCAGAGCCTGGAGGAATTGCCGCCATTCAAGACCACGGTGGCGGTCGATACCTCTCGCAAAGTGATCACCCGCAACGACTCCCCCGACATCGGCTTCGACCGTTCCATCAATCCCTATCGCGGCTGCGAGCATGGCTGCGTCTACTGCTTCGCGCGGCCGACCCACGCCTATCTCGGGCTCTCGCCGGGGCTCGACTTCGAGTCAAAGCTGTTTGCCAAGCCCGAGGCGCCGGCGCTCCTGGAGAAGGAACTCGCCGCGACCGGCTATGAGCCGCGGATGATCGCGATCGGCACCAACACCGATCCCTATCAGCCGATCGAGCGCGAGCGGAAGATCATGCGCGGCATCCTGGAGGTGCTGGAGCGCGCGGGTCATCCCGTCGGCATCGTGACGAAATCGGCGCTGGTAACGCGTGACATCGATATCCTCTCGCGCATGGCCAGCCGCAACCTTGCCAAGGTCGCGATCTCGGTCACGACGCTCGATCCAAAGCTGGCGCGCACCATGGAGCCGCGCGCCTCGACACCGCCCAAGCGGCTGGAGGCGCTGAAGCAGCTTACGGAGGCCGGTATCCCCACGACCGTGATGGTCGCTCCCGTGATCCCTGCGCTGAACGATTCCGAGATCGAACGGATCTTGGACGCGGCCGCGCATGCGGGCGTCAAGGAAGCTTCCTACGTGCTGCTGCGGCTGCCGCTCGAGGTCCGCGACCTCTTCCGCGAATGGCTGATGGCGAACTATCCGGATCGCTATCGCCACGTCTTCACCCTGATCCGCGACATGCGCGGCGGTCGCGACTATGACTCGAAATGGGGCGAGCGGATGAAGGGCACGGGTCCCATGGCCTGGACCATCGGCCGCCGCTTCGAGATCGCCTGCGAGCGCCTCGGCCTGAACAAGCGCCGCTCCAAGCTGACAACGGACCACTTCGCCAAGCCGAAGCGCGGCGGCGAGCAGCTGAGCCTGTTCTAGGGCGAAGGCGCAAAATGCCTCCACATCGTCATTGCGAGCGCAGCGAAGCAATCCGGAAATGCATCTGCAGCGACAGTCCGGATTGCTTCGTCGCATCGCTCCTCGCAAATGACGGAGGATGGGCTGGCGTCTGAATAACGGGAATTATCCCGAGTTCCCCGTTGCGCCGGCCTGAGCCGCGTGCGCACGATCCCGGCCATGATTCGGGACAAATCCGCCAGCAAGCCGGCCAAGGACGCCGCGAAGAAAGAGCCCAAAGCGGCCGCGAAGGAGCCCAAGGGCACCGTCAAGGGCGTCATCGCGATCGCGCCGCCGAGCTTTCGCCGCGAGCGCGCGCTGATCAAGCGCGGCGTATGGCCGGTCGCCGGCTGCGACGAGGCGGGGCGGGGGCCGCTGGCGGGACCTGTGGTCGCGGCCGCCGTGATCCTCGACCCGAACCGGATCCCGCGCGGCATCGACGATTCCAAGCGCCTGACGGCCGAGGAGCGCGAAAAGCTGTTCGACAAGATCTGCGCAACCGCGCAGGTCTCTGTCGCCGTCGCCTCGCCGGCGCGCATCGACCGCGACAATATATTGCGCGCCTCGCTCTGGGCGCTGAAGCGCGCAGTGGTGGCGCTTCCCGAGGCGCCCCGCCACGTCTTCGTCGACGGCCGCGACAAGCTTGATACAGCCTGCGACTGCGAGGCGGTGATCGGCGGGGACGGCCTGGTGCTCTCGATCGCGGCGGCCTCGATTGTCGCCAAGGTCACGCGCGATCGGCTGATGTGCGCGCTGGCGGGTGATTGTCCGGGCTACGGTTTCGAGCAGCACAAGGGCTACGCGGTGCCAGAGCACCTGGATGCGCTGGATCGCCTCGGTCCCTCCATCCATCACCGCAGCTTCTTCGCCCCCGTCGTCGCCGCGCGCGAGAAGCACATGCCCTGGACGGTCGAACCCAAGCGCGACCTGTTCACGGCGGTGGATGAGGTGGTTGTGCAGGTTGAGGCGGAGGTACAGGTCGACGTTTCGACCAATCTCTAAAGCATGATCCGGAAAAGTGCGAAGCGGTTTCCCCTCGCGACAAACGCGGAACGCGTTTGCGCGGAGATCATGCGCAAACAACAACCTAAAGCGCGATGACGATTCATCCTGATCTCATCGCGCTTTAGCAGCGGGTTTCACTCCCTCTTCACCGCTCCCCGTAAAAACGGGGAGAGGCAGACGAGCTGGTTGCCACGGCGCGCAGCGCGCTTTATCAAACATGGACGCGCCGGCTTGAACGGGTTGGCTGCATCATTTCGGACGTTGCATGCGGTTTACCTCCCTGGTCATCGAGCTGATCCGTGCCCGGCCACGGCTGGTGGTGTGGATTGTGGTGCTGCTGCAGGCCGCGATGTGGCTGTTCGTGGCGCTGGTCTTCTACCGCGGCCCGCCCGGCAATCTCGCCACGCTCCTTGCCTTCGGCCGCGAATATCAAGTCGGCACCGAACTCGGGCCGCCGCTCGCCTCCTGGCTCGCCGACATCGCCTACCGCGCCGCCGGCAGCCACATGACCGGCGTCTATGTGCTGGCCGAGCTGTGCCAGATCGCGACCTTCATCGCGCTCTATCATCTGGCGCGCGCCGTGGTCGGCACCCAGCAGGCGGTGCTTGCCGTGCTCCTGACCATGACGGTGCTGGCCTTCTCATCGCCCGCGCTCGACTTCGGTCCGATGGTGCTGGCGCGCCCGCTCTGGGCGCTGCTCCTGCTGCACTCCTGGCAGTTGATCGGCCAGCGCCGCGGCAACGCATGGTTCGCCTGGTCGATAGCTGCGGGCCTGCTGCTGCTGACGACGCCGGCCGCCATCGGCCTGTTGCTGCTGCTCGCCATCTTCGCGGTTGCGACCGAAGGCGGCCGCAGGACGCTGCGCGTGCTCGATCCGATCTATGCGCTCATCGTCGTTGCCGTGCTGGTGCTGCCCTATGCGATCTGGCTGATGCGTGCCGAGACGCTGTCCATGCCGGCCTTGCCGCAGGTCCAGGATTTGAAGGCACATGCGATCAACACGGCCTGGCTGTTCGGCGGCCTCGTGCTCGGCGCGGTCGCGATCCCGGTGCTGACCTTCCTCAACACCAGCTGGTTCGCCGGTAAAACTGAGGACGCGCCCATCATCTACCGGCCGCCGGTCGAGCCGCTGGCGCGTCACTTCGTCTACTTCTTCGCGCTGGCGCCCGGGCTTGGCGCTGTGCTGATCTCCGGCGTGTTCGGGCTCGATAGCGTCGCTGGCGGGGCAGGCGTCGTGCTGCTGATGTCGGGCCTTGCCGTGATCGTCGCCGCCGGCGACCTCATCGCGATGCGCCGCGCCCGCGTGCTGCGCATGGTGTGGGCGGCCGCCGTCGCCGCGCCCGCCGCGGGCGTCGTGCTCGCGGTTCTCCTGATGCCCTGGACCGGGACCGGCGAGATGGCGACCTCGATGCCGGCGCGTGCGATCTCGGACTTTTTCGACGACAGCTTTGCCCGGCGTACCAACCAGCGTCTGCGCGCAGTCGCCGGCGAGACGCAGCTTGCGAGCTTGATCGCGTTGCATTCCGGACGGCCGCATCTCCTCATCGACGCCGAGCCGCAGCGCACGCCCTGGTTCACGCCGGCCAGGTTCAGCGAGACCGGCGGCGTCGTGGTCTGGCGTGCCTCCGATACCGCCGGAACCCCGCCGCCGGAGATTGCGAAACGCTTCCCTGGCATCGTGCCAGAAGTGCCGCGCGCCTTCGAGTGGCTGGTGAACGGCCGCCAGCCGCTCCTGCGTATCGGCTGGGCCATCGTGCGTCCGAAGGGGACGTGAGGTGCTCTCGTACTCTCTCCGTCGTCATTGCGAGGAGCGAAGCGACGAAGCAATCCAGAATCCCACCGCGGTGATAGTCTGGATTGCTTCGCTGCGCTCGCAATGACGGGGAGGGGGCATGGCGACCCTCACGACGTCGCCAGCACCTTCGCGATCGTGCGCAGATCCTGCCAAGCCAGGCGCTTGTAGGACGGCGAGCGCAGCAGATAGGCCGGATGGAACGTCGGCAATGCGCGGATGACGCGTCCGCCCGTGTCGTAGTCGAACCAGCGCCCGCGGGTGCGCATGATGCCTTCGCGCGTTGAGAGCAGCGTCTGCGTCGAGGGATTGCCGAGCGTCACCAGCACGTCGGGATTCACGAGCTCGATCTGGCGTTGGATGAAGGGCAGGCAGGTTTGCGTCTCCTGCGGCGTCGGCGTGCGGTTGCCGGGCGGCCGCCACGGAATGACGTTGGCGATATAGGCCTTGCTGCGGTCGAGCCCGATCGCGCCGATCATGCGGTCGAGCAGCTTTCCCGAGCGCCCGACAAAGGGAAGGCCTTCGATGTCCTCATCACGACCCGGCGCCTCGCCGACGAACATGATGCGCGCTTCCGGGTTGCCGTCGGCGAACACCAGCTGCGTCGCGGTGTTCTTCAGCGCGCAGCCGTCGAAATTCTGCATCAGCTCGCGCAGCGCTTCCAGCGTCGGCGCCGTCCGCGCCGCTTCGCGCGCTGACGCAATCGCAACGTCAGGCGCGGGCGCAGCCTCGCCGCGCATCACGGCGGGCGCTGCGACGGGCCGCGGCGCCTCGACCGGTTGAACCGCGCGCGCGGCCGGGGGCGGCGCCTCCGGTTCGGCGAGCCGATCGATCGGTTCCTCGGCAAGCGCGCAGTCGACGCCGGCCTCCAGATAGAAGGCCAGCAGCTCGCGGACGGTGGGGGCGGGTTCGTTGATCATGGCAACTTATGACATTTAGGTCAGTTTAGGGGCCCTTGCATCCCAGCGAAACGCATTTCCGAGGTTGTCCTGCCCGGAAAAATCGGAAACAAGGGGGCGCAAACGACCAAGGACCGTCTCAAGGGCTGAGATCAGATGAGCACCGAAGAACTTCCCCCGCGCGAATCCATGGAATTCGACGTCGTCATCGTCGGCGCCGGCCCCTCGGGCCTGTCGGCCGCGATCCGGCTGAAGCAGCTCAACGCCGATCTCAACATCGTCGTGGTGGAGAAGGGCTCGGAAGTCGGCGCGCATATTCTTTCGGGTGCGGTGATTGATCCGGCCGGCCTCGACAAGCTGATTCCCGACTGGCGGAATGATCCCGACTGCTCGCTGAAAACAGAGGTCAAGGACGACCGCTTCTACTGGATGACGGCGGGCGGCGCGATCAAGCTGCCGAACTTCGTGATGCCGCCGCTGATGAACAATCATCATTGCTACATCGGCTCGCTCGGCAATGTCTGCCGCTGGCTGGCGCGGAAAGCCGAAGCGCTCGGCGTCGAGATCTATCCCGGCTTTGCAGCCGCCGAAGTGCTCTATGACGAGAACGGTACGGTGAAGGGCATCGCCACCGGCGACATGGGCATCGGCAGGGACGGCAAGCCGAAGGACTCCTTTACCCGCGGCATGGAATTGCTCGGCAAGTACACGCTGTTCGCCGAGGGCGCGCGCGGCAGCCTGACCAAGCAACTCATCGCCAAGTTCGCGCTGGACGCGAAGAGCGAGCCGGCGAAATTCGGCATTGGCCTGAAGGAAGTCTGGCAGATCGATCCCGCCAAACATCAGAAGGGGATGATCCAGCATTCCTTCGGCTGGCCGCTCGACATGAAGACCGGCGGCGGCTCGTTCCTATATCATTACGACGACAATCTCGTCGCTGTCGGCTTCGTCGTGCATCTCAACTACGACGATCCGTATCTGTCGCCGTTCGACGAGTTCCAGCGCTTCAAGACCCATCCCTCGATCCGCGGCACCTTTGAAGGGGGCAAGCGGCTCGCCTATGGTGCGCGCGCCATCACCGAAGGCGGCTACCAGTCCGTGCCGAAGCTCAGCTTCCCCGGCGGCGCGCTGATCGGCTGTGCTGCGGGCTTCGTCAACGTGCCGCGCATCAAGGGCGTGCACAACGCGATGGGCTCGGGCATGCTCGCCGCCGAGCATGTCGCGGCCGCGCTCGCCGCGGGCCGCGCCAATGACGAACTGGTTGAATACGAGAACGCGTGGCGCTCGTCCTCGGTCGGCAAGGACTTGTTCCTGGTGCGCAACGTCAAGCCGCTATGGTCGAAGTTCGGCACCGTGCTCGGTGTCGCGCTCGGCGGCTTCGACATGTGGTGCAACACGCTGTTCGGTGTCTCGCTGTTCGGCACGCAGTCGCACGCCAAGCCCGACCGCGCCACGCTCGATCCGGCGAAGATCCACGCACCGAAGAACTATCCGAAGCCGGACGGCAAGATTTCCTTCGACAAGCTGTCGTCGGTCTTCCTGTCCAACACCAACCACGAAGAGGACCAACCGGTTCATCTGAAGGTTGCGGACATGAACCTTCAGAAGACCTCGGAGCACGACGTCTTTGCCGGTCCCTCGAACCGTTACTGCCCGGCCGGCGTCTATGAATGGGTGGAGGAGGGCGCGGCTCCGCGCTTCCAGATCAACGCCCAGAATTGCGTCCACTGCAAGACCTGCGACGTGAAGGATCCGAATGGCAACATCACCTGGGTTCCGCCGGAGGGCGGCGGCGGGCCGAACTACGAGGCCATGTAGGATTCGGGCAAACTGCCGCACGATTGCGTGAGGGGCACTGGCCGCGGATCACCGTCCGCGGCCACGATAAGGCCATAGTAAAAGCGTCTTGGGCAGGATCTTGGGGCGGACAGGGCCGGTAAGGGCGAGCGCCGAATCGGCTTCCGAAAACCCCGCCGAATCCTTGCGATTGGGCGCCAAAAGCGGCATTGTTCCCGGCCATGACGGTTCCGGGTCCCGATGCCACCGGTCGCGTTTGCAAGCGAGACGACCCCGACTTTCCAAACTTAAGGCGAGCCCTGATGTTTTCAAATCGTTTCAACCGCTGGACTGCTGCTGCCATCGCCCTTGCTGGCTCTGCGATCGTCGCGGTCCCCGGTGCGGTCCTGGCGCAGACGCCGGATCATCCGGCCGACACGGCGGTGCAGTTTCCGACCCGGAATGATTTGAAGTCGCTCACCGGCGCAGGCAGCTATCTCGCTGCGCGCCACGCCAGCGTCGAACGTGACGCCTCGTCCGCGGCCGCCTTCTACCGCTCGGCGCTGCGCACCGATCCCAAGAACAACGAGCTGCTCGACCGCGCCTTCATCTCCTCCGTCGCGGATGGCGACATCGACGAAGCCGTCAAGCTCGCCGAGCGCATCCTGACGATCGACAAGTCGAACCGGGTCGCGCGCCTCGTGGTCGGCGTGCACGACCTGAAGATGAAGAAATATGCGACCGCCCAGAGCAACATCAACCAGTCGATCCGCGGGCCGATCACCGATCTGGTCGCGACGCTGTTGTCCGGCTGGGCCGCCTATGGCGCGGGTGACTCGAAGGCCGCCGTCGCCAGCATCGACAAGCTGACCGGCCCGGAATGGTATCCGCTGTTCAAGGACCTCCATGCCGGCATGATCCTCGAGCTCGCGGGCAAGGAGAAGGACGCCGGAACCCGCTTCGAGCGCGCCTACAAGCTCGACGATTCCATGCTGCGCATCACGGAAGCCTATGCGCGCTGGCTGTCGCGCAACAAGGATGCGGCCGCCGCGACCACGGTCTACGAGGCCTTCGACAAGAAGCTCGCCCGTCATCCGCTGATCCAGGAGGGCCTGCGCGAGACCCGCGCCGGCAAGAAGATGCCGCCGCTGATCGATTCCGCGCAAGCAGGTGCGGCCGAAGCGCTCTACGGCATCGGCGCCACGCTGACCCGCCGCGGCGGCGAGGACCTCGCGCTGGTCTATCTCCAGCTCGCGCTCTATCTCCAGCCGAGCCATCCGCTCGCCCTGCTCTCGCTCGCCGACCTGTATGAATCGGTGAAGCGGCCGCAGATGGCGATCAAGGTCTATGAGCGCGTGCCGGCGAGCTCGCCGTTGAAGCGCAACGCGCAGATCCAGCTCGCGGTCGATCTCGACTCCGCGGACAAGACCGACGAGGCGATCAAGATCCTCAAATCCGTGGTCCTGGAAGATCCGAAGGATCTCGAAGCCATCATGGCGCTCGGCAATATCGAGCGCGGCCGCAAAAAGTTCGGTGATTGCGGTGCGACCTATTCGCAAGGCATCGAGGTGCTGCCGGCCGGCGCCGACAAGTCCAACAGCGTCTGGTACTACTATCGCGGCATCTGCGAGGAGCGCTCCAAGCAGTGGGGCAAGGCGGAAGCCGACATGAAGAAGGCGCTCGAGCTCCAGCCCGACCAGCCGCATGTCCTCAACTATCTCGGCTATTCTTGGATCGACCAGGGCGTCAATCTCGACGACGGCATGAAGATGATCAAGCGCGCCGTCGAGCAGCGGCCCGACGACGGCTATATCGTCGACTCGCTCGGCTGGGCCTATTACCGCATCGGCAACTACGAGGAGGCGGTGAAGAACCTCGAGCGTGCGATCGACCTGAAGCCCGAGGATCCCACCATCAACGACCATCTCGGCGACGCCTACTGGCGCATCGGCCGCGCTTTGGAAGCCAAATTCCAGTGGTCGCATGCGCGCGATCTGAAGCCCGAGCCGGATGATCTGCCGAAGATCGAAGCCAAGATCGCCAACGGTCTGACCGACGACAATTCGAATTCTTCGGCCGCGCAGGCAGAGAAGAAGAAGGACGACGGCAAGGGCGGTTGATCGGGGCGCGCATGATCCGGAAAAGTGTGTAGCGGTTTTCCGATAAGATCATGCGCAAGAATAGAGTTGGGGGTTGGTCGCCGATGCCGGCGTTGATTGAAGAGGGGCGCGCGAAGGTCAATTTGAGCCTTCGCGTCGTCGGCCGTCGCACCGACGGCTATCATGATCTCGAAAGCGTGGTCGCATTCGCCGATTGCGCCGATCGTCTTACACTCGAGCCGGGCGAAGAGCTGAAGCTCACCACCGCGGGTCCGTTGGCTGCAGCCTGCGGCGACACCGCCGACAATCTCGTGCTCAAGGCGGCAAGGCTTCTCACTGAGGCCGTGCCGAACCTGAAGCTCGGCGCCTTCGCGCTCGACAAGGTGCTTCCCGTCGCAGCCGGTATCGGCGGCGGCTCGGCGGATGCCGCGGCCGCCTTGCGGCTGCTCGCGCGCCTCAACAATCTGTCGCTCGATGATCCCCGCTTGCAGGAGGTCGCACTTGCGACCGGCGCAGATGTGCCGATGTGTCTGCTCTCGCGCGCCTGCGACATGACCGGCGTTGGCGAGCAGCTCCTGCCGCTGATGCTGCCGAGCATGCCCAGTGTGATGGTGAACCCGCGCGTGCCGGTGGCGACCAAGGACGTGTTCCAGGCGCTGGGCCTGCGCAACGGCGAGCTTTTGGTCGGTGCCACCGACGTCCTCGAAGCGCCGGCCTGGCCGGAGGAGGGCGCCTCGACCGCAGACTGGGTCGACGTGCTTGCGACCGTCGCCAACGATCTCGAGGCCCCCGCAATGCGCATCGAGCCGGTGATCGGTGACGTGCTGGATTCCTTGCGCGCCTGTGCCGGCGTCAAGCTCGCCCGCATGTCGGGTTCGGGCGCCACCTGCTTTGCGATCTTCGGCGGACCTGCCGAGGCGCATGCCGCAGCCGAGACGATCCGCCGCGACCACCCCACCTGGTGGGTGCATGCGGGGACGTTGAGTTAAACTCTGCCGCCGTAAGGTGGGCAAAGCGAAAGCGTGCCCACCACTTCCGTCCCCCGATCTGGATGCATGGTGGGCACGGCGCTGTCGCGCCTTTGCAAACCCTACTGAGGCTGAGCCAAGCCTCCGCCTTCATCCGCCACCCCGAGAAACCGCCGGATCGCGCCAAGCACCTCTTTCGGTCGGTCGTGATGCAGCCAGTGTCCGGCCCCGGAGATCATTTCGATGCGCGCTTGTCGGAAGTAGCGCTCCAGGCCCGCCGCCTTCGAGGCGGCGAGAAAACTCTCGTCCGCGTTCAAGAGCAGCGTGGGGCAGGTGATGCGCCCCCACAGTTCGACGTGATCATCCGGCCAGAGCCGCTGCGGCGCTGTGACGCGCTGGTAGGGATCGAACTTCCAGCGATAGCTGCCATCCTCGTTTTGCCGCACCCCGTGCGTTGCAAGGTGCAGCGCCAGCTCGCGCGACAGGCGTTTGTTGTAGGTTCTCATCTGCGCCGCAGCGTCCTCGATCGTGCGATAGGAGCGCGGTGCGCGGTCATGCAATTTGTCGAGCTGGCCGACCCATTTGGTGATGCGCTCGTGCGTCGGAGCCTTTTGCGCATCCGGCAGGACGGTCACGCCGTCGAGAATCACCAGCGCAGATACCTGCTCCGGAAACGATGCCGAATAGATCAGGCTCACCATCCCGCCCATCGAATGGCCGACGAGGATAACCTCTGGCGCGGCGATGGCACGGACGAGATGGGTCAGATCGTAGACGTATTCCGTCAGCGCGTAGCTGCCGCCTTTGGTCCAGTCGGAATCGCCGTGGCCGCGAAGGTCTGGCGCGAGCACGTGAAAATGCGGCTGCAACGCGCGCGCGATGACGTCCCAGCTCCGGCAATGATCACGGCCGCCATGGACCAGGATGACGACTGGCGCTCCCTCATTGCCCCAGTCGGCACAATGCAGCCGCAGGCCGTGAGACTCGTAGAAGCGACTTTTTGGAGCGAGCATCATGCCACGGCCCTGCGGCTCGCTAGCTTTGCACCGGCCGCCGCGCCAGCGCGAGGGAGAGGCCGAGACCTGCGATGAAAACGCCGGAGCCTTGCGTCAAGCGCTGCACGAGTCGCGGCCGGCCGATCAGTTGCGCGCGGGTGAGGGAGGCCATCAGCACGACGACGACATCGGCGAGCGTGTTCAGCGTCACCGAGATCGCGCCGAGCAGGATGAATTGCAGCGTGGGGCTGGCGGCGGACGGTTCGAGAAACTGCGGGATGAAGGCCAGGAAGAACGCCGCTGTCTTCGGGTTCAGTGCCTCGACCAGCACGCCGTCGCGGAAGGCGCGCTTGTCGCCGACGGGCTCCGCCTCCAGCGTCTGGAGCCGGCCGGCACTGCAAAAGGTCCGGATGCCGAGCCAGACCAGATACAGCGCGCCCGCGAACTTCACGGCGGCAAAGAGCTCGGCGCTCGCAAGGATGATGGCGGAGATGCCGAGGCTGCCCGCGACCACATGAACCATGCCGCCCAGAGCCGTGCCGGCCGTCGAGGCAAATCCGCTTGTCCGCCCTTCCGACAAGGTCCGCGCCGCGACATAGAAGATGCCCGGGCCGGGAACGAGCGCAATGACGATGGCGGCGGCGAGGAACAGCCAGAAATTCGTGTCGCTCATCCTGTTTTCGTAGCGAAGCTTGCGGCGATTGCAAGCCCTCTCGTCTAATCGAACCGGCGGAAGATCACGCTGGCATTCACCCCGCCGAAGCCGAAACCGTTGGAGATGGCGTGCTGCATTGGCATCGGTCGAGCGGTGCCGGAGACGATGTCGATACCGTCCGCGCCCGTATCGGGATTTTCGAGATTGAGCGTCGGCGGCGCGATCTGGTCGCGCAAGGCGAGGACGGTGAAGATCGCCTCCAGGCCACCGGCGGCTCCGAGCAGGTGGCCGGTGGCCGATTTGGTCGCGCTCACAGCGATGGTTCGATTGCGGCCGAACAGCCCGGCGATCGCGCCAAGCTCGCTCTCGTCGCCGGCGGGCGTCGATGTTGCATGTGCGTTCAGATGCTGCACGTCAGCGGGCGCGAGCCGCGCCTGCCGGAGCGCGATCTCCATGGCACGCCTCGCGCCGTCGCCGTCCGGCGGACCCGATGTCATGTGATAGGCGTCCGCGGTGGTACCGTATCCGACGACTTCTGCCATCGGCGAGGCGCCTCGCGCCAGCGCATGCTCCAGCGCTTCGATCACCACAATGCCTGCGCCTTCGCCCATGACAAAACCGTCGCGGTCGCGATCGAACGGGCGCGAGGCGCGTGCGGGCTCGTCGTTGAACCCACTCGACAGCGCGCGCGCCGCTGCGAAGCCGCCGAGGCTGACGATATCGATGCAGGCCTCCGCGCCGCCGCAGATCGCGATGTCGGCTTCACCCGCGCGGATCATGCGCGCGGCATCGCCGATTGCCTGAACGCCTGCGGCGCATGCAGTGACCGGCGCGCCCAGCGCTCCCCTGTAACCGTATTTGATCGAGACTTGGCCCGCCGCGAGATTGGCGAGGAACGAAGGGATCGTGAATGGCGAGAGGCGGCGCGCGCCGCGTTGCTCGGTGATGCGCACCGCCTCCGCCATCGCCGGGAATCCGCCGACGCCGGAAGCGATGATCGTTGCGGTCCGCTCCAGCGCCGCCGTGTCCTGCGGCGTCCATTTGGCCTGCGCGATCGCCTCGGCGGCGGCGAGCAGCGCGAACCGGATGAAGCGGTCCATCTTGCGCTGGTCCTTTGGCGCGGCGGCCTGCGCTGGGTCGAAGCCGCCCTCCGCGTCGTCGGTCTTGTCGGGCACGAGACCGGCGATGCGTGCGGGGAGCGCCTGCGCCCATTCAGGCAGCGCGCGCAGTCCGCTTTGGCCGGCGAGGAGCCGCCGCCAGGCAAGTTCGACGCCGCAGCCGAGCGGTGACACCGCCCCCAGTCCCGTCACGACGATGCGACGCATGTCAGTCTCCCCCCGGCGCAACGGCCGGGTTCATGGCCTTGAGCGAAACGAGCCGCTTGCGCATACCGCGGCTGGCGCGGGGCCCTGCGATGACGGTGGCATTGGCGAGCGTGATCGGACGCTTGTCGGCGGCATCGACCACGACCGGATCGAGTGGGCGGCGATCGTCTCGGCTTGCCAGCACGACGGATTCGCCTTCCGGCGCGAGATGCTTGTTGCCCCAGGCCAGCAGCGCCACGACCACGGGAAAGAAATCCCGGGCTTTGTCCGTCAGCACATACTCGTAGCGCGGCGGCCGCTCATGATAGCGACGGCGCACGAACATCCCGCTCTCGGTGAGATGGGCAAGGCGCCGCGACAGGATGTTCGGCGCGATCCCGAGGCCTCGCGAAAACTCGTCGAACTTTGTTGCGCCCTGAAACGCGTCCCGCAGGATCAAAATGCTCCACCACTCGCCGACCGTCTCCACGGCGCGGCCGACCGGGCATTCCAGGATGGAGGGGGATTTGGGCTGCATGGCCGGGAAGGTAGGTGAGTAACTTGCAAAATGCAAGTAACTGACTGGCCTGCAGCAGGTGCGGGTAAGAAGTGACCTGGAACGCGAAGCCGCGTCCGTGATTTCGAATGTGGATTGGAGACTGACGCCTACGAACCTTGCTCCGTCATTGCGAGCGCAGCGAAGCAGTCCAGTCAGTCTCTGTGGAGGGATTCTGGAGTGCTTCGCTACGCTCGCAATGACGATGTCGATACAGCAAGCTCCTACATATCGTCGTCATCCTGAGGTCCGGGCTCGGCGGCGCAACTGCGCCGCTGAGCGAGCCTCGAAGGGTGAGGGCCCGGCTGCAGCTCGGCCGTCCATCCTTCGAGGCTCTCCATGGGACGCGTTGCGTCCCATGCATCGCGCCTCAGGATGACGGGGCTAACGGTGGTGCTGAATCAATAAGAGCGTCAGGCCGTCGCGCCTAATGCGACCGCGCCAGGCAGAACGCCACGACCTGCTCCAGCGCGCTCTTCATCGGCGAGGGCGGGAACAGCGCCAGCGCATCCACGGCCATGGCGCCGTAGTGCTGGGCGCGGCTCAGCGTGTCCTCGAGCGCGCGGTGCTTGTTCATCAGCCCGATGGCGTGATCGAGATCGGTGTCGCCGATCTCGCCGCGCTCCAGCGCCTGGATCCAGAAGGCGCGCTCGGTGTCGTTGCCGCGGCGGAAGGCGAGCACCACGGGCAGCGTGATCTTGCCTTCGCGGAAATCGTCGCCGGTGTTCTTGCCGAGCTTGGCGCTCTTGCCGCCATAGTCGAGCACGTCATCGACGAGCTGGAAGGCGATGCCGAGATTCATGCCGACCGAGCGGCAGGCGGTCTGCTCGGCCTTCGGACGGTTGGCGAGTACCGGCCCAACCTCGCAGGCGGCCGCGAACAATTCTGCGGTCTTGGCGCGGATCACGGCGAGATATTCGTCCTCGGTGGTCGCGGTGTTCTTGGCGGCCGCGAGTTGCATCACCTCGCCTTCGGCGATGGTTGCGGCCGCTGCCGAGAGGATGTCGAGCGCGCGCAGCGAGCCGACCTCGACCATCATGCGGAAAGCTTGTCCCAGCAGGAAGTCGCCGACCAGCACGCTCGCCTCGTTGCCCCAGAGCATGCGCGCCGACAATTTGCCGCGCCGCATCTCGCTCTCGTCGACGACGTCGTCGTGCAGCAGGGTTGCTGTATGCATGAACTCGACGGAGGCGGCGAGCTTGATATGGCCGTCCCCGGTGTAACCGGCGAGGTTGGCCATGGCGAGGGTGAGCATCGGCCGCAGGCGCTTGCCGCCGGAGGAGATGAGGTGGTTGGCCACCTCCGGGATCATGGTCACCTCGGAGCCGGTCCGCGACAGTATGGTCGCATTGACGCGCTCCATGTCAGGGGCGACAAGGGCAACCAGCTCTTCGATCGACGCGCCGGGAGTTTCGAAAGGTACGATTACGGCCACGCCGGTCTCCAATATTTGCCCGGGAAGGGCTATTCTGACGACAAGACAATAGAAACTGCGGGCGGACGCGGCAAGTGCCGCGGAACCATTGACATTTCCGCCCAACCCGCGTCAGGCAGGAGGCTCGTTTTGCGCGAACTGGTTCGGACCAACGACATGGTGCTGGTGTCGGCGATCGGCGCGCTGCTCGACGGCGCCAACATCCACCATCTGGTGCTGGACCAGAACATGAGCATCATCGAGGGCTCGCTCGGCATCCTGCCGCGGCGAATCCTGGTCCATGAGGATGACGCCAGCGAGGCGCGACAGCTCCTGACCGAGGCCGGCCTCAGCCACGAATTGCGCGGCGATGACTGAGCTTGCCCCGAACGTCGATGACGTCACCGAGGACGCGTTTCTCGGCGGGCAACTGCACTTGAGGCAGAAGCGGTCCGGCCACCGGTCCGGCCACGATGCGATCCTGCTGGCCGCGGCGACCGCTGCCAAGGCAGGCGATCGCGTCGTCGATTTTGGCGCTGGCGTCGGCGCGGCGGGGCTAGCGCTGGCGCATCGCGTCCCCGGGATCAGCCTGACACTGGTCGAGATCGATCCGGAGCTTGGCAGCCTCGCGCGCGCCAATGCGGCCGCGAATGCGATTGACGCCGAGGCGATCGTCCTCGACGTCACGGCCGGTGCAGCGAGCTTCGCGGCAAGCGGCCTTCTGCCGGACAGCGTCGACGTCGTCCTGATGAATCCGCCCTTCAACGATGCCGGGCGCCATCGCGGCTCTCCGGACCAGGCGCGTCACGTCGCACATGTCGCGACAGCGGAGACGCTGCATGCCTGGGTGCATGCAGCGCGGCGTATTCTCAAATCCGGTGGCGCGCTGACCTTGATCTGGCGCGCAGATGGGATAGCAGACGTACTGACAGCGCTGTCACGCGGCTTCGGGAGCCTCTCGGTGTTGCCGGTTCACGGTGACGCGGAAAAGCCCGCGATCCGCGTGCTGGTCCGCGCCATCAAAGGCGGCAGGGCGCCGACGCGCATGCTGGCGAGCCTGATGCTCAACGAGGAGTCACGCGTGCCTAAAAAAGAGTTACGGGACGTGCTTGCGGGGAGGGCGGTACTGCCGCTGGCGACAGCTTGAAGATCTACTGGGGAAGCGAACTCGACTGCTGTTCCTGCGCTGTGGTGAAGCGAATCGCCGCGAACAGCGCACCCATCAGCATGATCAACAGATAGATCTTCATTGTGCCCTCCGCTTCGCCATTGCAGCCTCCCAATGGAGACTTTGCAAAACACGTTCCAGGCACTTCCAATGACAGTCGCGTGATAAAAAGTGGTTAAGACGAGGTAACGGCATGGCCGAACAATTGAGTCATCGTAGTGAGTCGTCCGGCCTGGCCGACAGGTTCATGGAATATCTGCCTGCGCGCTTTCGCCCCGGCGCCGCGATCGTGCCGGTGGTGCGACTGTCGGGCGTGATCGGCGCGGTGACGCCGCTGCGCCCGGGCATGACGCTCGCGGGCGTCGCGCGGGTGCTGGAGCGGGCCTTCTCGGTTCGCAATGCCAAGGCAGTGGCGCTGGTGATCAACTCGCCCGGCGGCTCGCCGGTGCAGTCGCGCCAGATCTATCTGCGCATCAAGCAGCTTGCGGCCGAGAAGAAGCTTAAGGTCTTGGTGTTCGTCGAGGACGTCGCCGCTTCCGGCGGCTACATGATCGCCTGCGCGGGCGATGAGATCTTCTGCGATCCGTCCTCGATCCTCGGCTCCATCGGCGTGGTCGGCGGCAGCTTCGGATTCCAGGAGGCGATCAAGCGGCTCGGCATCGAGCGGCGTCTCTATACCGCCGGCGAGCACAAGGCGATGCTCGATCCATTCCTGCCCGAAAACCCCGACGACGTGGCGCGGCTGAAGAAGCTCCAGCGCGAGATCCACGCGATCTTCATTACGCTGGTGAAGGAGAGCCGGGGGGCGCGGCTGAAGGGCGACGAGGACACGCTGTTCACCGGCGAATATTGGGCGGGCGACACCGCAATCTCGCTGGGGCTTGCCGATGGGATCGGCGATCTCCGCTCAACTCTTCGTGCCCGCTATGGCGAGAAGGTTCTCACCCCCGTGATCGCGCAGCCGACCGGGCTGCTGTCGGGCCTGTTTGGCCGCAAATCGCCCGGCGCTGGCCAGCTTTCGGCCCTGGAAGGAATGGTTGGGCTGCCGGATGAGCTGATTTCGGCGCTGGAAACACGGGCGATTTGGGCGAAATTCGGGTTCTAGCAGCCGCCGGCCCGCGCCATTTGGTCCGAACCAAGCCAATTGCGGCGCGGGCCCGTCTGCGCGAGAATACGCGTGGGGGCTGAGCATTGAACAAGGATCGACCGATGCCGCCGTTCGTTGCATTCGCGGGCGTCCTGGGCGGGCTAGCCGTGGTCCGCTGGGCCTACAAGACCGCTGTCCGGATCAACCAGGAGCTGGAGGAGATGCGCCTGTCGCGCGTCGCCGAAGCCGCCCGCATGGGGGAAATCCAGACGCTGAAGCGCGACCCCGTCACCGGGGCGTACCGCCCGGGTTAGCTACTCGATTTTCACGCTGTCATTCCGGGGCGCCCGAAGGGCGAACCCGGAATCTTGAGCTTCCGGGTTCGATGCTCCGGGCCGCGCTTGCACGGTCCCGTCGCATCGCCCCGGAATGACAGCCATTTTGGGCCCCCTTTGCCTTGATTCCCACCGCCGCCGTCGATACGGTCCCGCGCGATTCAAAACCCCCCGCGAAAGCCTGACCTGACGATGGACGCCTCATTGCCCGCCCATATGCGCCCGGACCGCTCGTTCCAGGGCCTGATCCTGGCGCTGCAACGCTATTGGGCGGATTACGGCTGCGTGATCCTCCAGCCCTACGACATGGAGGTCGGCGCCGGCACCTTCCACCCTGCGACCACCCTGCGCGCGCTCGGCCCGAAGCCGTGGAATGCTGCCTATGTGCAGCCTTCGCGCCGGCCGAAGGACGGCCGCTACGGCGAGAACCCCAACCGGCTCCAGCACTATTACCAGTTCCAGGTGATCCTCAAGCCGTCGCCGCCGGGCCTCCAGGAGCTGTACCTGAAGTCGCTCGCCGCGATCGGCATCGACTCCGCCGTGCACGACATCCGCTTCGTCGAGGACGACTGGGAGAGCCCGACGCTGGGCGCGTGGGGCTTGGGCTGGGAATGCTGGTGCGACGGCATGGAAGTGTCGCAGTTCACCTACTTCCAGCAGGTCGCCGGCGTGGAATGTGCGCCGGTCGCGGGCGAACTGACCTATGGGCTCGAGCGGCTTGCCTGTTATCTGCAGGGCGTCGACCGCATCATGGACCTCAACTTCAACGGCCGCGAAGGCGACCAGAAGGTCACTTACCGCGACGTCTTCTTCCAGGCCGAGCAGGAATATTCGCGGCACAATTTCGAACATGCCGACACCGCGATGCTGTTCGAGCAGTTCAAGATGGCGGAAGAAGCCTGCAAGAAATACCTCGCGGCCGGCTGGCGCGATGCCAGCTCCCGCAGGGAGCACCTGATGGCGCTGCCGGCCTATGACCAGTGCATCAAGGCGAGCCACGTGTTCAATCTGCTCGACGCGCGCGGCGTCATCTCGGTGACCGAGCGCCAGAGCTACATTTTCCGGGTGCGCGAGCTGGCCAAGGCCTGTGGCGAAGCCTGGGTCCACACCGAAGCGGGCGGAGTCGCCTGATGCCCGATCTGTTGCTGGAGCTGTTCTCCGAGGAAATTCCCGCGCGCATGCAGGCCAAGGCGGCCGACGATCTGCGTCGCATGGTCACCGACAAGCTCGTTGCCGAAGGCCTCGTCTATGAAGGCGCGAAAGCGTTTGCGACGCCGCGCCGTATTGCGCTCACCGTGCACGGCATCCCCGTGCGCCAGCCTGACCTGAAAGAAGAGCGCCGCGGCCCGCGCGTCGGCGGACCCGAGCCTGCGATCCAGGGATTTTTGAAAGCCACGGGTCTGTCGTCGCTCAGCGAAGCAAAGATCCAGAGTGACAAGAAGGGCGACTTCTACATCGCGCTGATCGAGAAACCCGGCCGCGCGGCGATCGACGTGATCGCCGAGATTCTCCCCGTGATCATCCGCACCTTCCCCTGGCCGAAGTCGATGCGCTGGGGCGCGCGCTCGGCCAAGCCGGGTTCGCTCAACTGGGTGCGTCCGCTGCACGCGATCACCGCGACCTTCGGGCTCGAGACCGAAGAGCCTGATGTGGTGAATTTCTCCGTCGACGGCATCGAGACCGGCCAGACCACCTACGGCCATCGTTTCCTCGCGCCGGCCGCGATCAACGTCCGCCGCTTCGAGGACTACGAGGCAAAGCTGCTCGACGCAAAGGTCGTGCTCGATCCGGAGCGTCGCAAGGATTCGATCCTGACCGACGCCAAGCAGCTCGCATTTGCGCAGGGCTTTGAGCTCGTCGAGGACCAGAACCTGCTCGACGAGGTCGCGGGTCTCGTCGAATGGCCGGTCGTGCTGATGGGCTCATTCGACCAGGAATTTTTGTCGATTCCGGCGGAAGTGATCCGCGCTACTATCCGCAACAACCAGAAGTGCTTCGTGGTGAGCGATCCCAAAACGGGCAAGCTCGCGAACAAGTTCATCCTGGTTGCGAATATCGAGGCGACCGACGGCGGCAAGGCGATCGTAGCCGGCAATGAGCGCGTGATCCGCGCGCGGCTGTCGGACGCGAAGTTCTTCTACGAGACCGACCTGAAGACGAAGCTCGAGGACCGGCTGCCGAAATTCGAGCAGATCGTGTTCCACGAGAAGCTCGGCACGCAGGCAGAGCGGATCAAGCGCATCGAGCGCCTGGCGGCCGAGATCGCGCCGCTGGTCGGCGCCGATGTCGCGAAGGCGAAGCGTGCCGCGCATCTGGCTAAGGCGGATTTGCTGACCGAAGTGGTCGGTGAATTCCCGGAAGTGCAGGGCCTGATGGGCAAGTACTACGCGCTGGCCCAGGGCGAG
Organism: Bradyrhizobium sp. UFLA05-153; assembly: GCF_054185185.1. Lineage (NCBI taxonomy): Bacteria > Pseudomonadati > Pseudomonadota > Alphaproteobacteria > Hyphomicrobiales > Nitrobacteraceae > Bradyrhizobium > Bradyrhizobium sp. UFLA05-153. The sequence goes on along the minus strand of NZ_JBBIAM010000034.1, from coordinate 34,433 downwards.
GATGCTTCCGTCGCCGCAGCTTGCGAGGAGCACTACAAGCCGCAAGGGCCTGCGGATCGCGTGCCGACCGATCCGGTCAGCGTTGCGGTGGCGCTTGCCGACAAGATCGACACGCTCGTCGGATTCTGGGCGATCGATGAGAAGCCGACGGGCAGTAAGGATCCGTATGCACTGCGTCGTGCGGCGCTAGGTGTAATCAGAATTCTCCTAGAGAACGAGATTCGTTTCGATTGGTCCGAACGCCTCCTCTCGTGGATCGGCGAACTAGTGAGAGATATCTATCAAAGTCTCTATTCGAGCGGCGGCACCATTCCAGGCGCTGCCATCGGCCAATTAGTGTCCGAGTGGACGAAGGGCTCCGAGCTTTCCCGAGGTGAGACGTTCTTTTCGGAGTGGACCCGCAAGCTGGCTGTTGAAAACCCAGCTTTCTTTCCAGCCTTGGTTGAGCGAGCGCAAAGTTTGCTATCCTTCTTCGCCGATCGCCTCAAGGTCCAGCTCCGTGAGCAGGGCGCGCGTCACGATCTCGTCGACGCCGTGTTCGCGCTCGGTGGCCAGGACGATCTGCTGATGATCGTGCGCCGCGTCGAGGCGCTTGGAAAGTTCCTCGACAGCGATGACGGCAAGAACCTGCTCGCCGGAACAAAACGCGCCAGCAACATCCTCGCTATCGAGGAGAAGAAGGACAAGCGCACGTTCGACGGCGCGCCTGATGCGGCGCTCTACAGCCTTGCTGAAGAGAAAGCGCTGGCGAAGGCGATCGGCGAGGTGAAGGCGGAAGCAAGCGCCGCCGTCGCGAAGGAGGACTTCGCCGGCGCGATGAGCGCAATGGCAAAACTGCGTCCGCCGGTCGATGCCTTCTTCGACAAGGTCCGCGTCAACGACGAGGATGCAAAGGTGCGTGAGAACCGGTTGAAGCTGCTGAATGAAATCCGCAGCGCCACGCGCGCGGTGGCGGACTTCTCGAAGATCCAGGATTGACACTCTCGTGCCCCGGATGCTGCGCAGCGCGCCGCCAGCTGCGGCGTGGTGCGCTGCTGATCCGGGGCCCACGCCGCGTGCACTCGGCTTCTCGTGTCCCGGGTCTGCGCTTCGCTTGCCCGGGACACGAGAACGCACGCATAAAAAGCCCCGCCCGGCGGGGGGGAGGACCGGGCAGGGCCTGATGTCCGAAAACTCTATTCGCGCCAAGTCTTCCAGTGAGGCGCGCCGGACATCTAGTCGAGTACCTCGACGATGCGTCGTGAGCGCGGTTCGACCAGCACGGTCTCGCCGTTCACGACGGTGTAGCGATAGGTCGTCGCGCCGAAGCGCTGCGGCACGTCGTAATAGGTGATGCCGGTCTCCGGCAGCACGGTGCCGACCACGATGCGGTCCGGCACGCTGAAGGCCGGTACGCGCTGCTCGACGACATAGTCGCGAAACGCTGGACGCTGTTCGACGGCGATGCCGGGGCTGCGTTCGACCACGGCGGGCGCGCGGCCGATCGTGACGTCGGCTTGCGCCTGCGCCGCGACCGGCGTGCCGAGCGCGACGCCAAGCGCTGCAAGTGCAAGAATCCTGTTCCGCATGGGCAACTCCTCACGAAGATGATTCGGCGCCACGCCAGTGGCGCGACCCCGGTTGCCAATGCATGCAACTGCCCAACGTTCCCAAAGATTGAATGCCGCATCCGCGGCAATTTCAGGCAGTTTTCGCGAAGGGCGGAACTCAACTATGGGCTCATGCGTCTCTACTCGCGGAACCGGGCCCGGTATGATCCGGCCGCGATTCGCATTACCCGGAAGCCTCGAGAAAGATATTTCATGCACCTCACCATCGCCCACATCTCGCCGATCATGTCCCTGATCGCGGGCGTGCTCATCCTGATCATGCCGCGGCTCCTGAACCTGATCGTCGCGATCTTTCTGATCCTGAATGGCGCGATCGGGCTTGGCCTTTTGAGGTGGCTGCATCTGTAAAGTCCTAATCCCCCATCAGTCCGACTTGCGCGAGCCCGCCCAAAATGGTGTAAGGCCCGCGATTTCCCGTTCCTCTCGCAGGTTGTGTGCAAGCCATGGCCAAAGCCGCCTCGAAGCCTAAGAAAATGCCAGCGAAATCAAAGCCCTCCGCAAAGGCGAAAGCCGCGCCGGCGGCCCGCAAGGCGCTGCCCAAGAGTGCAGTGAAGACCGCTGCGAAGCCGGTCGCGAAACCCGCGGCCAAGGCTCCGAGCAAGCCTGTGACTAAGCCTGTCAGCAAGCCGGCTGCGCCCAAGGTTGTCGCGAAGGCCGCGCCAAGCGCCGCCAAGGCGGGCAAGTGGGTCTACACCTTTGGCGATGGCAAGGCCGAGGGCAAATCCGAAATGCGCGACCTGCTCGGCGGCAAGGGCGCCAACCTCGCCGAGATGGCCAATCTCGGCCTGCCCGTGCCTCCCGGCTTCACCATCCCGACCTCGGTCTGCACCTACTTCTACGCCCACGAGAAGAGCTATCCGAAGGAATTGAAAGCGCAGGTCGAGAAGGCGCTCGATTATGTCGGCAAGCTGACAGGCAAGGCATTCGGCGATGCCAAGAACCCGCTGCTCGTCTCGGTGCGCTCCGGCGCGCGTGCCTCGATGCCGGGCATGATGGACACCGTGCTCAATCTCGGCCTCAACGACGAGACCGTGGAAGCGCTGTCGGAGCTGTCGGGCGACCGCCGCTTTGCCTATGACAGCTATCGCCGCTTCATCACCATGTATTCCGACGTGGTGCTCGGCTTCGAGCATCATCACTTCGAGGAAATCCTCGATACATTCAAGGACAGCCAGGGCTATTCGCTCGACACCGACCTCTCCGCCGAGGACTGGGTCGATCTGGTCGGCAAGTACAAGGATGCGGTGGCGCGCGAGACCGGCAAGGAGTTTCCGCAGGATCCGCACGACCAGCTCTGGGGCGCGGTGGGCGCCGTGTTCTCATCCTGGATGAACGCGCGCGCGGTGACTTACCGCAAGCTGCACGACATTCCGGAATCCTGGGGCACCGCGGTCAACGTGCAGGCCATGGTGTTCGGCAACATGGGCGAGACGTCGGCGACCGGCGTCGCCTTCACCCGCAACCCCTCGACCGGCGAGAGCAAGCTGTACGGCGAGTTCCTGATCAACGCGCAGGGCGAGGACGTGGTGGCGGGTATCCGCACGCCGCAGGACATCACCGAGGATGCGCGGAAAGAGTCCGGGTCCGACAAGCCGTCGATGGAAACGGCGATGCCGGAGGCGTTCAAGGAGCTGACGCGCATCTACACGCAGCTCGAGAAGCACTACCGCGACATGCAGGACATGGAGTTCACCGTCGAGCGCGGCAAGCTCTGGATGCTGCAGACCCGCGGGGGAAAACGCACCGCCAAGGCGGCGCTGCGCATTGCAGTCGAGCTCGCCAATGAGGGCCTGATCTCGAAGAAGGAAGCGGTGACGCGCATCGATCCGGCGTCGCTCGATCAGCTGCTGCATCCGACCATCGATCCCAACGCCAAGCGCGACGTGATCGCAACCGGCCTGCCGGCTTCGCCTGGTGCTGCCTCCGGCGAGATCGTGTTCTCCTCGGATGAAGCCGCCAAGCTCCAGGCCGACGGGCGCAAGGTCATCCTGGTCCGCATCGAGACCAGCCCGGAAGACATCCACGGCATGCATGCGGCCGAGGGTATCCTCACCACCCGCGGCGGCATGACCTCGCACGCGGCTGTGGTCGCGCGCGGCATGGGCAAGCCCTGCGTCTCCGGCTGCGGCACCATCCGCGTCGATTACGGCCGCGGCACCATGAGCATCGGCTCGCGCACCTTCAAGACCGGCGACGTCATCACCATCGACGGCTCGCTCGGCCAGGTGCTCGCCGGCCGCATGCCGATGATCGAGCCGGAGCTGTCCGGCGAGTTCGGCACGCTGATGAACTGGGCCGACCAGGTCCGCAAGATCGGCGTGCGCGTCAACGCCGATACGCCGGAGGACGCGCGCACCGCGCTCAAGTTCGGCGCGCAGGGCATTGGCCTGTGCCGCACTGAGCACATGTTCTTCGAGGAGACGCGCATCCGCACGGTGCGTGAGATGATCCTCTCCGAGGACGAACAGTCGCGCCGCGCCGCTCTGGCAAAGCTGCTGCCGATGCAGCGCGCCGACTTCGTCGAGCTGTTCGAGATCATGAAGGGCCTGCCCGTCACGATCCGCTTGCTCGATCCGCCGCTGCATGAGTTCCTGCCACACACCCACGCCGAGGTCGAGGAAGTGGCGCGGGCCATGAACACCGACCCACGCCGCCTGGCTGACCGCGCACGCGAGCTCTCGGAGTTCAACCCGATGCTCGGATTCCGCGGCTGCCGCATCGCGATCGCGTATCCCGAGATCGCCGAGATGCAGGCGCGCGCGATCTTCGAGGCTGCGGTCGAGGCGCAGCGGCGCACCGGCAAGGCCGTTGGTCTGGAGGTGATGGTGCCGCTGATCGCGACCAAGGCCGAGCTCGACCTCGTCAAGGCGCGCATCGATGCCACCGCCCAGGCGGTGATGCGCGACACCAACACCAAGCTCGCCTATCAGGTCGGCACCATGATCGAGCTGCCGCGCGCCTGCCTGCTCGCGGCCGAGATCGCGCAGTCGGCGGAGTTCTTCTCCTTCGGCACCAACGATCTGACACAGACCACCTACGGCATCAGCCGCGACGACGCCGCGAGCTTCCTCGGTCCCTACGTGACCAAGGGAATTTTGCAGATCGATCCCTTCATCGCGCTCGATCAGGAAGGCGTTGGCGAACTCGTCAAGATCGGCGTCGCGCGCGGCCGCAAGACTCGCGCCTCGCTCAAGGTCGGCATCTGCGGCGAGCATGGCGGCGATCCCGCGTCGGTGGCGTTCTGCCACGCGATCGGCCTCGACTACGTGTCATGCTCGCCCTATCGCGTGCCGATCGCACGCCTCGCCGCCGCCCAGGCCGCGCTCGGCAAGGCGGCCGCAAGCCAGGCGTAGAACGCGACTGAGATTTGAGAGCCGAAGAGGCGGGGCGAATGCTCCGCCTCTTTCTTTTGAAACACTGCTCTGTCCACATCGTCATTGCGAGCGCAGCGAAGCAATCCAGAATCTTTCCGCGGTGACAGCCTGGATTGCTTCGCTGCGCTCGCAATGACGAGATTGTTGCACGCGCGCGCCACACTCTCGATGTCATCGCCCGCGAAAGCGCGATCCAGTATTCCAGAGGCAGTGACGTATGCGGAGAAGCCGCGGCGTACGGAATTCCCCGCTTTCGCGGGGAATGACAGCGGTTGTGTGGAAGGACCGTCGCTATGACGGTGTTTGTGGACGCGCGTCCCGTAATGACACGCATCATAAAGAGTTCCTTCACCATATCCGTTGACGGGGCGTTTACCTCGTCGCGTGAGGTCGCATTTACCAACGCGTCCTATTGCGCCGTAAAAACACCTGCGATTGCTTGAGTGTGGTGCGCGCGCAACGTCGATTAACTCCCCGGCAACCTAAATTAGATACGAACAAAAAGGATCGAATTGCACGGACGCACTGCGTTCGATCTTCTCTAGCGTAAGCGTTGCGTGAGCGTATCGATGTTTGTGTTGCGTAACCATCCGAAGGGCGCGCGGTTCGCGTCCTTCGGCATCGGTCTCTGCATCTTCGCATTGGTGCCGAGAGAGACCGGATATCAGGACATTGCTTCGCTGCTCGCGCGCCAGCCGGGCGTCGCCGAGCGCTGGGAGAAGCAGGTATTTTCCGCGGCGTCCTCGATCCAGCTCGCGACCTACAGCTTCGCCCGTCCGATCGGAACCTCGGTTCCGCAGAGCGCGAGCTACCGCCTCGCGAGCCTGGACGATCGCGACATCACGGGCAGCATCTCGCGCAATCCGGCGCTCCAGACGCCGCCGCGCTATCAGGCTGCCGATTTTCCGCGCGTGGATCGTACCCTGAAGGGCGATCGTCTCGCGACAGTCACGCCCGCGCCGGCTGAGCCGTCCGCGCCGTCTGCAGCACCCGCCACGCAGGATCCCGCGACATCGAACAGCTCGGTCTTTGGCGCCAAGACGGCCGCGTTGCCACAGGCGATGTCGCCGGAGTCCGCGGCCGCGCTTGATCCCGAACTCGAGGAGGCGTTGCGCGCGCCGCCGCTGCCGCAATATTCGGGCACGCCATCGGCAAGCGACACCGCGCTGTCGCTTGCAGCCCAGCCGCTCAACGATTTGAAGCGGGCCCCGGCCGCGCCAGCGCGCGATCCCTTCAGCGTCAAGACGTCGAACCTGTTCTTCGGCAGCTCGTCGCTTGGCGGCAGCCTCGAGAGCATGGAGAGCTGGCAGCCCGGCGCCGAGCCGCTCATCGTGATGTCCGACCCCGACATGAAGGTGACGGCCTCGCTGCCGCCGTCGTCGGAGGAGGTCGCAAGAGCAACCGAGGGTGGCGAGAGCGTCGCGCCCAAGGGCGAGGTCAACGCCGACGACCAGCGCGTCAGGTCGCCGGCCGAACGGCTAGCCCTCGACGAGAAGTCGCGCGCCAAATCAGAGAAGTGCCTGGCTGAAGCCGTGTACTTCGAGTCGCGCGGCGAGGCTGTGCGTGGCCAGATGGCGGTTGCGCAGGTGGTGATGAACCGCGTGTTCTCCGGCAAATATCCGGACACCGTGTGCGGCGTGGTCTATCAGAACAAGTACCGCCACTTCGCCTGCCAGTTCACCTTCGCCTGCGACAACAATCCCGACGTGATCCGCGAGCCCGACATGTGGGAGCGCGCCAAGAAGATCGCCAAGGCGACGCTCGACGGCCAGATCTGGCTGCCCGAGGTCGGCAAGTCGACGCACTACCACGCCTATTGGGTGCGCCCGTCCTGGGTCGCCGAGATGAAGAAGATGTACAAGTTCGGCGTGCACACCTTCTACCGACCGCGCGCCTGGGGTGACGGCAGCGAGGAGCCGAGCTGGGGCACGCCGGCGCAGACCGCCGCGCTCTCAGCCGAGCTCGCGCAGGAAGCCAGGAGCTCGGCCGAGCTCGGCGCGACCGAGCGGCGGTAGCCGCTCACGCCTCGATATCCAGTGCGCAGTCGAAATTCGGTGCCGAGTGCGTCAGCGCACCTGACGAGACGTAGTCGACGCCAGTCGATGCGATCTGCGCAATCGAGCCCAGCGTGACACTACCGGACGCCTCCAGCGCGACACGGCCGGCGGCGAGCTTCACCGCTTCACGCAACGTGGCGATATCCATGTTGTCCAGCAGCACCGCGTCGGCAAGGCCGGTGTCGAGCACCTCGCGCAGTTGCGCCAGCGTATCGACCTCGATCTCGATCTTCACGAGATGACCGGCATGGCTGCGGGCGCGCTCCAGCACGGGGCGGATGCCGCCAGCGACCGCGATGTGGTTGTCCTTGATCAGGATCGCGTCATCCAGGCCAAAGCGGTGGTTGAAGCCGCCGCCGCAGCGCACCGCGTATTTCTCCAGCGCGCGCAGCCCCGGCGTGGTCTTGCGCGTGCAGCAGATCCGCATCTTGCTGCCTTCGGTCTGGCGGACGTAGTCGGCCGTCAGCGTCGCGATGCCGGAGAGCCGGCCGACGAAGTTCAGCGCGGTCCGCTCGGCGGTGAGAATGGTGCGGGCAGGGCCGGTGATCGTCATCACGCGCTGTCCGGCCTTCACCCGCGCGCCATCGCGGACGTGCGCCTGCACCTCGATCGCATTGGAGAGCGTTTGCAGCGTCGCCAGCGCCAGCGGCAGGCCGGCGATCACCCCGGCCTGGCGCGCGACCAGGATCGCGTGGGCCGTGTTGGCCTCGGGGATCGTCGCGAGCGAGGTGATGTCGCCTGCGCGGCCAAGATCCTCGTCGAGAGCGCGGTGCACGGCCTCGTCGATCGCGAGCGGTGACAGGAAAGCATCGGGATGGAGCAGGGAAGCTGGGGTCATGACAAAATCTCCGTCAGGCGATCATGGCTTGCGCCGTTCGGCGCGCGGGTTGTTCGGCGAGACCTTCGGCAACCTCGCGGGCGGTGGCGAGCGTCGTCATGGTCCGCTTGGCGAAGGCGGACGCCTCGACCGGATGGTCGGAGCGGAAATGCGCGCCGCGGCTCTCGTGCCGCGTGAAGGCGGATGCGGCGACGAGCAGCGCCGTGGTTGCCATGTTGCGCAGCGCGACGCTGCCGGCATCGCGTTCGAGCGACGCAAAATGTTGCACGGCCCGTGCAAGCCCGTCGCTATCGCGGATCACGCCGACATGCGCGCTCATCATGGCGCGCAGACTGGTCTCGGCTCGCTTGTCGATCGCGCCGTTGCGCGGCGTCACCAGCGCTTCCGGCAGCCATGCCGGTGAGGGGATCGCGCGGCCGGCAATGTCCTCCGCAATGCGCGCGGCATAGACGACGGCCTCCAGCAGCGAGTTCGAGGCGAGCCGGTTGGCGCCATGCGCGCCGGTCGACGACACCTCGCCGCCGGCCCACAGCCCGTCGATGGACGTGCGGCCGCGCGTGTCCACGGCGATGCCGCCCATGTGGTAGTGGGCGGCGGGCGCAATCGGGATCGCTTTCGTCGCCGGATCGAGCCCGGCCGCAATGCAGCTTGCATGGACGGTTGGGAATTTGTCGGCGAAGCGCGTACCCAACGCCTCCCGCGCATCGAGGAACGCCCCGCGGCCCGCCGTGATCTCCGCGAACACGCCGCGTGCGACGATGTCGCGCGGTGCCAGTTCAGCGAGCGGATGGCGTGCCGCCATGAAGCGTTCGCCCTTGCCGTTGATCAGAACGGCGCCTTCGCCGCGCAGCGCTTCGGTCGCAAGCGGCGCCGGATCGCGGCCGGCCATGATGGCTGTCGGATGGAACTGCACGAACTCCGGATCGGCGATGACGGCGCCGGCCCGCGCCGCGATCGCGAGTCCTGATCCGCTTGCTTCCAATGGATTGGTCGTGACGGCGTAGAGATGGCCGATGCCGCCGGTTGCCAGAACCACCGCGCGCGAAGCGATGATGATCGGACGCGACGTCGCATTGCTGGCGTCGCGGAGCTGCAATCCGGTGATGGCGCCGTCCTCGGTCAGCAGCGCCTCGGCGACAAGGCCTTCGATCAGGCGGATCGACGGCGTGCGCCGCACGGCCTCGCTGAGCGCCGCGATGATCGCCGCGCCCGCCATGTCACCGCGCACATGCACGATGCGCCGCGCCGAATGCGCGGCTTCGCGCCCCACCGCGAGCCTGCCTTCGAGATCGCGGTCGAAAGGCACGCCGTAGCTGAGGAGATCGTGAATGCGCGGCGCCGCTTCGCGTGCGATTCCGAGCGCGATCGCTTCATCGACGAGACCGGCGCCGACCGCGACGGTGTCGGCAGCATGCGCCTCGGGGCTGTCGCCTTCGCCAATGGCTGCTGCGATGCCGCCTTGCGCCCAGGCGGATGATGCGCCCTGTCCGAGCGGCGCAGCCGAGATCAACGTCACCGGCCGCGGCGCCAGCTTCAGTGCACAGAACAGTCCGGCAAGGCCGCCGCCGACGATGACGACGTCGTCGGTGGTGCGGGTGAGGTTGTGGATGGTGTTTGGCATGGCTGTCTCCATTCACTCAGCTGTCGTCCCCGCGAAGGCGGGGACCCATACCCCCAGGGAATGATTTGGCGAAGACTCGCGGTTGGGAACTTCGCGCCAAAACCACGTCCTGTGGTTATGGGTCCCGGGCTCGCGCTTCGCGCACCCCGGGACGACAGTGTTGGTTGTGGCGCTAGTTCTTCAGATTGATCATCCGCTCGACCGAACGCCGCGCGCGTTCGGCTATGGCGGGATCGATCGTCACCTCCTCACTGAGCGTCAGCAGGCTGTCCAGAATGTTCGACAGCGTGATGCGCTTCATGTGTGGGCAGAGATTGCAGGGTCGCAGCATCTCGACGTCGGGCAGCTCGGCGCGCACATTGTCGGCCATCGAGCATTCGGTGATCATGACGAGCCGCTTCGGCCGCTTCTCGCGCACCCAGTTGATCATGTGCGCGGTCGAGCCGGTGAAGTCGGCCTCCGCCAGGACGTCGGGCGGGCATTCCGGATGCGCGATGATCTGCACCGACGGATCAGCTTCGCGAAGGCCGCGCAGCTCTTCGCCGGTGAAGCGCTCATGCACCTCACAGGCGCCTTTCCAGGCGATGATCTTCACGTCGGTCTTCGAGGCAACGTATTTCGCGAGATACTGGTCGGGCAGGAAGATCACGCTCGGCGCGCGCAGGCTTTCGACCACCTGCACCGCATTCGACGAGGTGCAGCAGATGTCGACCTCGGCCTTCACCTCGGCGGAGGTGTTGACATAGGCGACGACGGGTACGCCCGGAAATTTTTCGCGCAGCAGGCGTACATCGGCGCCCGTGATGCTGGCGGCGAGCGAACAGCCGGCGCGGGAATCCGGGATCAGCACCGTCTTGTCCGGATTGAGCAGCTTTGACGTCTCCGCCATGAAGTGCACACCACACTGCACGATGATGTCGGCCTTCACCTTGGTCGCCTCGACCGCGAGCTGGAGCGAGTCGCCGCTGATATCGGCGACGCAGTGAAAGATCTCGGGCGCCTGGTAGTTGTGCGCGAGGATCACCGCGCCCCGTGCCTGCTTCAACTCGTTGATCACCTTGATGGCCGGCGCCATCAGCGGCCACTCGATCGACGGGATCACGTGCTTCACCCGCTCGTAGAGATGCGCCGTGGCCTGCTCGACCTCCGGTGTCCATTCCAGCAAAGGCCGCGGCAATGCGGGGCCGCGATTGCCGAAGGGCTTGCGTGCGGTGGGAGCGGGGCGGGCCTGCGGCCGCGTGGCAAAATCGTCGGGACCGTAAATTCCAGAGATCGGCATCGAAGCCTCCCGTTCTCATATACTCAACTTGAGTATATGTAGGCCGTTAGAAATCCGGCCTTTCCGGCCGGTTGGGTTTGCGAGCCGCAATCAGCTTTACCCGGACAACATCCGCAGCTCAGGGAGGGCCAGGCAGCTCATGTCGATATGCTCAATATGAGTAAATCAAACATAACATGTGAGGCTGCCGGCCGCCAGACCCATCCGGACACATTCCCGTGCGCTCGCTCCGCCCCGTGCGCTCGCTCCGCGCGCGATTTGCAGGGCTGCAATGTTCGGCATCCCTCTTGGGCTTTGCATGCAGATGCATTAACTGGTTGCGGCGCGGTGACCTATTCCGGATCCGCCAACGGCAGAAAAAGGAAAATGCATGTCGGCAAGCGTGGGCGACGTCGGTCCGGTTTCGCGTTCTTCTACCTCTCATTCTTCTTGGCGCACGCCAGCGATCATCATTCTCTGCGGCTGCGCCATCGGCATGCTGAGCTTCGGCCCGCGCTCGAGCCTCGGCTTCTTCGTCCAGCCGATGAGCCATGAATTTTCCTGGGGCCGCGACGTCTTCGGCCTCGCCATCGCAGTGCAGAACCTGGTGTGGGGACTGGGCCAGCCGTTTGCCGGCGCGATTGCCGATCGCTTCGGCCTGTTTCGCGTGATGTGCGTCGGCGCCGTGCTCTACGCCGGCGGCCTGCTTTTGATGCGCTATTCCTCGACGCCGCTCTCGCTCAACGTCGGCGCCGGCGTCATGGTTGGCTTCGGCCTTGCCGGCTGCTCCTTCAACCTCGTGCTGTCGGCTTTCAGCAAGTTGCTTCCGGCCGAGAAGCGCGGCCTTGCGCTCGGCGCCGGCACTGCGGCCGGCTCGTTCGGGCAGTTCCTGTTCGCGCCCGTCGGTGTCGCGCTGATCGACAATTTCGGCTGGCAGCAGGCGCTCACGGTGTTTGCGGGCCTGATGCTTCTGATCATTCCGCTCTCGTTCGCGCTGTCCACGCCGCGGGTTGCAAGTTCGTCCGGCACGCCGGCCGCAGACGAGCAATCCTTCACCAAGGCCCTCGCCGAGGCCTTCGGCCACCGCTCCTATGTTCTGCTCGTGCTGGGCTTCTTCACCTGCGGCTTCCAGCTCGCCTTCATCACCGTGCACCTGCCGGCGTTCCTGGTCGATCGCGGCATCTCCACGCAGGTCGGCGGTTGGGTGATCGCGGCGATCGGGCTCTTCAACATGATGGGCTCGCTTAGCGTCGGCTGGCTGCAGAACTATCTGCCCAAGCGCTACATCCTCTCGACGATCTATTTTATCCGTGCGCTCGCAACACTCGCCTTCATCTCGTTCCCGATCACGCCGTTCTCGGCGATCGCCTTCGGTGCGGTGTCCGGCCTGATGTGGCTCTCCACCGTGCCGCCGACCTCGGCGCTGGTGGCGCTGATGTTCGGCACGCGCTGGCTCGCAACCCTCTACGGCTTTGCCTTCGTCAGCCATCAGGTCGGCGGTTTCCTCGGCGTCTGGCTCGGCGGCATCGTGTTCGAGCGCTTCGGTTCCTATACGCCGATCTGGTGGCTCTCGATCCTGTTCGGCGTGCTCTCCGCGCTGATCAATCTCCCGATCGTGGAGAAACCCGTCCAGCGAGCGGTTGCGCAGCCCGCCTGATCGGCTAAACATCCCCTGAAACAAGTCAGGGAGTTTTGCCGTGGCAACGTTCAAGGCGATCCGGATCGACAAGGCGGACAAGGGCACCACCGCCGCATTGACGCAGTTCGACGAAGCCGAGCTGATGGACGGTGACGTCACCGTGCGCGTCGAATGGTCTACGCTGAACTACAAGGATGGCCTCGCGCTCACCGGCAAGGCGCCAGTGGTGCGGCGCTTCCCGATGATCGCCGGCATCGACTTCGCTGGCACTGTCGAAAATTCCTCTCATCCACAGTGGAAGGCGGGCGACAAGGTCGTCTGCACCGGCTGGGGCATGGGCGAGACGCATCTCGGCGCCTATGCCGAGAAGGCGCGGGTGAAGGGCGATTGGCTGGTCGCGCTGCCGCAGGGCCTGTCGGCGCGTGATGCCATGGCGATCGGCACCGCCGGCTTCACCGCGATGCTCGCGGTGCTGGCGCTGGAGAAGCAGGGCATCTCGCCGAAGAGCGGCCCCGTGGTGGTGACGGGCGCGGCCGGTGGCGTCGGCTCGGTTGCAACCGCCGTGCTGTCGAAGCTCGGCTACCACGTCATCGCCTCCACCGGTCGCGCAGCGGAAGCGAGCTATCTAAAGGAGCTGGGAGCGGCCGAGGTGATCGACCGCAACGAACTGTCCGCGCCCGCAAAACCGCTCGCCAAGGAGCGCTGGGCCGGCGGCGTCGACAGCGTCGGCTCGACCACGCTCGCCAATCTCTTGTCGATGACCAAGTATGGCGGAGCGATTGCCGCCTGCGGGCTTGCCGCCGGCATGGACCTGCCGTCCTCGGTCGCGCCGTTTATTTTGCGCGGGGTGTGCCTTCTCGGCATCGATTCGGTGATGTGCCCGATTGCGCCGCGGAAGGCTGCCTGGCAGCGCCTGGCGTCCGATCTGGATCGGACGAAACTCACTGAAATCACTAAGGAAATTCCGCTCGACCAAATTGTCGAGTGGGGACCGAAGATTCTCGCCGGTGAGGTCCGCGGCCGTATCGTGGTAAAAATTCTCTAACGGCGTTCAGACTTTACCAACCAAGCTGCTTCAATGTCGCCACGGTTAGTATGGTAAGCAGCGGGTAAAGGGATCAGGCTTGCCCGCTACTGGGGTTGTCGGAGTAAGAGCATGCTTGCGCGTTTTGTGTTGGGGGCCGTTACGGCGGCAGCAGCGATTGTGCCGGCCGTTGCTGGAAGCATGAATGCCGATGAGGCGCGCCGGTTTGTCGCCGGCAAGGTGTTCGCCTTCACCTGCTTTGACGGGACCCGCGGGGCAGGCCGCATTCTCGACGATCTCGGCGCCGCAGGCGCCGTGCAGTTCTCGGGCGCAGGCCCGGTCCGCCACCTTCGCCTGCCGGGCAACACGCTCCAGATCCGTGGCCAGAACGTCTGCGCCTCGATCAAGGGCATTCCATTCGAACCCTGCTTCAACCTTGAAAAGACCGATGATCGCAGCTTCCGCGGCTCGGTCTCGGGCATGGGCTTCGCCTATTGCGATTTCCACCACCAGGGTGGCAATCAGATGCTGATGGCGCGCGCGGTGGCGCGGCCGCGATCGCCGCATGCGCCGCGCACGACTGGCTCGGTCAGCGCATCCTCAACCGAAGTCGCCGCGCGTGTCGAGACGCCGCGTGTCGAGACTGGCCGCATCGAGCCAGTGAAGTCGGGACCAAAGCCCGAAGCGCCGAAGAATGAGGGCCCGCTCGAGTTGCGCCGCTCGACCGACTGAGCCTTGCCAGCCCTTGCCTGCCAGGCGCGTGTGCTTTCCGCGCCGTTATCGTTGAAACCTGACGAGCTGTGTTCGCCGCCGCGCCGTAGTCATACGGGCGGCGGTTTTCATGCCTTGGTAGCTGTTCGCGCCACAGCCTTGCGTGACGGCCGGCAGGCAGCGGCTCGACAAGAAGGTTCGACGATGGCGCTGTATTACTTTTGGATCAGCACCGGACGCTATTCCGGGGCATCCGATCACGCTTATGAATTCGAGGATCGCGCGGCGGCCTGGAGCGAGATGACGGAGGTCTGCGCGAACCTCGTCGGTAGCATCGCACGCGGCCTGAAGCCCAACGCGCAATGGCACATGGATCTCCTCGACGAAAACAAACAGCTCGTTTTTCGCATCAGCCTGGTCGGTGAGAGCCCGAAGGCATGCGGCTTTGCCAGCTAGAAGCCTCGCATACTGCCGCGTGTGGTTAACCGGTTAAGCGCGTGAAACGTGCTGGTTTTCAAGTGTTTTTTGTCAAATCTCAGTAGTTCCACGGAGCGTGTTGTTAACCAAATCGGAATTCCCGGCGCTCAGTTCTTAAGCAAGGGCGAACAACGCCGAGAGCGGCCGACAATGACTCGACCGCGCCTGTCCGGGAAACGTGTCCATGTTGAGCCTTGTTCAGAATTTGCGGATCGGTACCAAGCTGGCGGTGACGTCGGCGTTCGGTATTCTTTTGGTGGTCGCCATGATCGCGAGCCAGCTCGTCGGCAATGGCAATGTGCGTCGTTCCAACGAAGCCGCCTTCGCGCAGCAGGAGCTGGCGCGGGACGCCGTCGAAGCCAAGCTTGGGGCGCGTAGCATGCAGCTCAGCGTCCGGGACATCCGGCTCGCCAACAATGCAGGCGAATTGCAAAAGGCGAGCGAGTCGCTGGTCGAGCGCTCAAGGTCGCTCGGCAACGTCGTGGATGCGATGCTCAAGCTGTCCCGGTCTGCGGAAAACCGAGCGCGGATCGAAAAGCTCAAGAACCTCTCCGCAGATTATTTCAAGGGCGCCCAGCAGATCGCCTCGATCCGCAGTGAGATGATCGCCGCGACCGGCGCAGATGCCGCCCGTGTCGCCAAGCTCACCGAAGAGAGCATGCGCATCGCGCGCGAAGTCACATTGCCGACCGCTGCCGAAACGGACGTGCTGGCGGGCCAGATCGCCGATTTCGCCAGGCACAGGAGCGAGGAGGAGATCGCCGGCTCGGTGCAGGAGATGGCGTCCAGCGAACATATCGGAACTGTGGTCGGCGTCTGTGCCGCGCTTGTCCTGTTCGGCTCCTGGCTAATGTCCTTCCTGACGATTGCTCGGCCGATCCGCGCGCTCACGGTGGCCATGGACAAGCTCGCCGGTGGCGACTTCTCCGTGGTGCTGCCGGGGCTCGGTCGCAAGGACGAGGTCGGCGGCGTCGCCGCGGCTGTCGAAAAATTCAAGATCGTGTCCGAGCAGAAGGCGCGCGAGGAGGCCGAGGCCAAGACCAGGCAGGATCAGATCGCCGCTGCTCAGCGCAAGGCCGAGATGCACAAACTCGCCAGCGGCTTCGAAGCCGCCGTCGGCGAGATCGTCGACACGGTGTCCTCCGCCGCGACCGAGCTCGAAGCATCGGCTTCGACGCTCACTTCCACTGCGGAGCGCGCACAGCAGCTGACCACCATGGTCGCAGCGGCGTCTGAAGAGGCTTCCACCAACGTGCAGTCGGTGGCCTCTGCGACGGAGGAGCTGTCGTCGTCGATCACCGAGATCAGCCGGCAGGTGCAGCAGTCCGCGCGCGTCGCCAACGAGGCGGTCGGCCAGGCGCGCACCACGACCGAGCGCGTCAGCGAATTGTCCAAGGCGGCCACCCGTATCGGCGACGTGGTCGAGTTGATCAACACCATCGCGGGCCAGACCAACCTGCTCGCGCTCAACGCCACCATCGAGGCGGCGCGCGCCGGCGAGGCCGGTCGCGGCTTCGCCGTCGTGGCTTGCGAGGTCAAGGCGCTGGCCGAGCAGACCGCGAAGGCGACCGGCGAGATCGGCCAGCAGATCTCCGGCATCCAGACGGCGACGCAAGAATCGGTCAACGCCATCCGCGATATCAGCGACACCATCGAGAAGCTGTCGGAGATCTCCTCGACCATCGCGGCCGCAGTGGAAGAGCAGGGCGCAGCGACGCAGGAAATCTCGCGCAATGTGCAGCAGGCCGCGCAGGGCACACATCAGGTGTCATCCAACATCACCGACGTGCAGCGCGGAGCGGGCGAGACCGGATCGGCCTCAACGCAGGTGCTGGCGGCCGCGCAGTCGCTCGCAGGCGACAGCAACCGGCTCAAGCTCGAAGTCGGAAAATTCCTCGATACCGTGCGCGCGGCCTATGCCGCCGGCGCGGGTCGCGCGGCTGTCAGCCTCGCCGCACCAATCGCCGCCTTCCGAGGCCCTGATCTCGTCTGAACCGCCGCGGGCAAGCCGCGGCGGTTTTGCGTTGTGCGATGCCGCGATGAAAAAGCCGCACGGTTAACTTTCCAGAAAAGCGAAGCAGGCATCATCCCCGCAACATTCCGGTCACCAACCCTGTCCTTTTCGGTCATTTGCACCTCGAGCGTTTCGGAGCACATTCATGAGCGGCCTCTCCATCCGCCTCACCCACAAGGTGATGGCGATCGGACTTTTCGGGCTCGTCGGTCTCATGGCGTTTGGCGCGATCTACGAGATCGGCAGCCGGTCGCAGGACGCCTCCCGCATCGTTGCGAACCGCGCCCGGATGATCTCCGACCTCAACAAGCAGCTCTCGATCGAGCTGCTCGAGGCACGGCGCAACGAGAAGAACTTTCAGCAGCGCAGGAACGAGAGCTACGCCAAGGCCCATGCGGAGCTGATAGGACCCATCACGAGAGATTTCGACGAGTTGCAGCGCTTGATGTCGGCCGGCGGCATGAGCGCGCTGTCGGAGAAGACCCAGCAGGCCGAGGCTGGCTTCAAGCGCTATGCGGCTGATTTTTCCGCGCTGGTCGCGAGCGAGATCAAGCTCGGCCTCAATGAGAATCTCGGCCTGTCCGGCTCGCTGCGCGCCGCCGTGCATGAGATCGAGGCCAAGCTGAAGGAGATCGACAATCCGCGGCTGACGAGCTGGATGTTGATGATGCGGCGGCATGAAAAGGATTTCATGCTGCGGCGCGACCCGAAATATATCGCCGAGCTGAAGAAGGCTGCATCCGAATTCTCCAAGGCGATGGAGGCCGCGGCCGTGCCGGCCCCCGTCATGGCCGACATCACGGCCAAGCTGCAGAAATACCAATCGGAGTTTTCGAACTGGGCCGAGGCGGCACAACAGAGCGCGGCCTATGACGCGAGCATGATGAAGACGTTTCGCGAACTCGAGCCGCTGATCATCGACGTCCGCAGCGCCGTCGATCGAACCTATAAGGAGGCCGATGCCGCCGAGGCCGCAACGCGCGATGCGGTACGGCTGTGGATGATGGTCACCTTCGGCGTCACGGTACTGTTGCTGGCTGTGGTCGGATTCCTGCTGGGCCGTTCGATCTCCAGCGCGCTTTCGGCAATGGTGAGCGCGATGACGCGGCTTGCGCGTGGCGAGCTCTCGATCACCGTGCCGGGCCTCGGACGCAAGGACGAGATCGGCGAGATGGCCGGCGCGGTCGAGGTCTTCCGCAACAATATGGCGGAGGCCGAGCGGCTGCGCACCGAGCAGCTCGAGGCGGAAGCGCGGCAGCGTGAGACGCGCAAGGCGGACATGCAGCGTCTCGCCGACGGTTTCGAGGGCGCGGTCGGCGAGATCATCGAGACGGTGTCGTCGGCGGCGACCGAGCTCGAAGCCTCGTCCAACACGTTGACGCGGGCCGCCGAGCGCTCGAACGGGCTTGCCACCGCGGTCGCCGCGGCCTCGGAAGAGGCTTCCGCCAATGTGCAGTCGGTGTCCTCGGCAAGTGAGGAAATGACCTCCTCGATCACCGAGATCAGCCGCCAGGTCCAGGAATCGGCGCGTGTGGCCGATGCCGCGGTCGAGCAGGCGCAGCGCACCAACGCGCGCGTCGCCGAACTGACCAAGGCGGCGAGCCGCATCGGCGACGTCGTCGAGCTGATCAACACCATCGCCGGCCAGACCAACCTGCTGGCGCTCAATGCCACGATCGAGGCGGCGCGGGCCGGCGAGGCTGGCAAGGGTTTTGCCGTGGTCGCGACCGAGGTGAAGGCGCTCGCCGAGCAGACCGCGAAGGCGACCGGCGAGATCAGCCAGCATATTGGCGCGATCCAGACCGCGACGGATGACTCCGTCGGCGCCATCAGGGAGATCGGCGACACCATCGCGCGGATGTTCGGGATCGCCGCGACCATCGCCGCGGCGGTCGAGGAGCAGGGCGCCGCGACTCAGGAGATCTCACGCAACATCCAGCACGCCGCGCACGGTACGTCCGAGGTCTCCGCCAATATCAGCGACGTCCAGCGCGGCGCCGGCGAGACCGGCGCTGCGTCCGCCCAGGTTCACGCGTCGGCGCAATCGTTGTCGCTGGAAAGCAACCGGCTGAAGAGCGAAGTCGCGCGCTTCCTCGACTCCGTACGGGCTGCATAGCGGGAGGCATGCAAAGAAACGTCTAAAGGTTGCACAGAAATCGATGATTGATCGGTTCCGTATTAGTACGGGGTTTCAAATTAACCGAGGCTTGGAACTCAAGGTGCATCTTCTACCCAAAGAGAACCAGCCAGCATTGTTGAACCAAGCACCGTCCGATCGTCTGTTTTCCCGATCGCGGCGGTAGCGACTGCGTCCGCACTGGGTAACGTCCATCTGCCGGGATTATTGCGATGTCGAAATTCTCGATCCGATTGAAAATATTGACCGTGTTGAGCGCTCTGGTGCTCGCGCTCGCCGGTGTCGGCATCATGGCGATCACCACCATGCAGGCCATCAATGCGCATACGGTCGAGATTTCCGAGAGCTGGCTGCCCAGCGTCCGCGCGCTGGGATCGCTCCGCGCCGACATCAACGAGCTGCGGGTCGCGCTGCGCTTGCACCTGATGCAGGACAGCGCCGAGGGCAAGGACGCCGCCGAGAAGCGGATGGCGTCGCTGCGCGATCGCATCGAGACGACGCGCAAGAGCTATGAGCCCCTGATTACCTCGCCCGAAGAGCGCGCTCTCTATGACCAGTGGAGCAGAGCCTGGGCCGAATATCTGAATGGCGTGCAGGAGGTGATGACGCTGTCGACGCAAGGGCGTCGGCCACTTCCCGACTGACGCCAACGAGCTCTTGCAGACCAAGGTCGCCAAGATGGCGCAGGCCGCCGATCCGCTGCTCCAGCAGGACATCGAGCTCAACAACAAGGGCGCCGAGGCGGAGACGAAGAAGGCCGCCGACAGCTACACCATCACCTTCCGCGTTCTGCTCGGCATCATCGTGACGTCGGTGCTGATCGCGGTCGCCGCCGCCTATTTCCTGGTGCAGGATGTCTCGCGCGGCATCGCCTCGATCGTTCGGCCGATGCAGGCGCTCGGCAATGGCGAGCTCTCGGCCGAAGTCCCGCATCGGGGCGCGCGGACCGAGATCGGATCGATGGCCGATGCGCTGCAGATCTTCAAGGAAGCGCTGATCGCGAAAAAAGCGGCCGACGAGGCGGCGGCATGCGACGCCGAGGCCAAGATCGAACGGGCTCGCCGCGTCGACGGCATCACGCGCAATTTCGAGACCGTGATCGGCGAGATCGTCGAGACCGTGTCGTCGGCCTCGACCGAGCTCGAGGCGTCCGCGAGCACGTTGAGCGGCACCGCGCAGCGCGGCCAGGAACTCGCGACCGTGGTTGCGGCGGCGTCCGAGGAAGCGTCCACCAACGTCCAGTCCGTCGCGTCGGCGTCGGAGGAGCTGTCCTCGTCGATCACCGAGATCAGCCGGCAGGTGCAGGAATCGGCGCGGATGGCGGCGGAGGCCGTCGACCAGGCGGCGCGCACCAACGAGCGCGTCAACGCGCTGTCGCAGGCGGCCGCGCGCATCGGCGACGTCGTCGAGCTGATCAACACCATCGCGGGCCAGACCAACCTGCTGGCGCTGAACGCGACGATCGAAGCCGCGCGCGCCGGCGAAGCAGGCCGTGGCTTTGCCGTGGTGGCGTCCGAGGTCAAGGCGCTCGCCGAACAGACTGCAAAGGCGACCGGGGAAATCGGCCTCCAGGTTTCGGGCATTCAGACGGCCACGCAGGAGTCCGTCGGCGCCATCAAGGAGATCGCCGGCACCATCGAGCGGCTGTCCGAGGTGTCGTCGGCGATTGCCGCGGCCGTCGAGGAGCAGGGCGCCGCCACGCAGGAAATTTCACGCAACGTGCAGCAGGCCTCGGTCGGCACGCAGGAGGTCTCCTCCAACATCACCGACGTGCAGCGCGGCGCGATCGAGACCGGCTCGGCCTCGACAGAGGTCCTGTCGGCCGCGAAATCGCTTGCTTCCGACAGCACGCGCCTCAAGGTTGAGGTCGCGAGCTTCCTGGAGTCGGTGCGCGCGGCCTGACCGTCACGCGCTCGTCTGCGTCACGGCTGGCGGCGCCTGCTGGCGGAACAGGATCCGCTGGTAGAGCCAGCCGATCGCGACCAGCACGATGCCGAGCCCCATGAACGACAGTGCGCGCCAGACGCCTGTCAGCGTCGACATGTCGATGACGAAGGCTTTCAGGATCGTCAGCGCGATCACGACAGCGGAGGCGAGCCGCGCGCGCTCCGAATTGACCAAGAGGCCAACGCCGAGCAGCACCACGCCGAAGCCGAGCCAGCCGATCGAATAGGTGTATTGCTCGGCGCCCGTTGTCGCGCCATAGAGCAGCACCGGTCCGTGATAGAAGCGGCGGATCTCCAGCGTCACATATGCGAGAGCGAACACCAGCGCGCCGCCGGCAATCGTGTTGGCATAGGCGGTCGGACGATGTCCTGCCACCGCATAGGACAGCAGCAGCATGAGCACTGCCGGCAGCGCGTAGCCGAGCAGCAGCAGGTTGAACACGAGGCCGCCGACATCGATGCTGCTGAATAGCCACGGATTCTCCAGGATCAGAAGGCCGAACACGCTGATGAGCCCGGCGATCACCGTAAGCACGACCGCGCCGACATTATGCACGATGCTGAGGCTCCTCAGCCGCAGCCGCTCCAGCCCGATCGCCATGGCGAGCGTCACGCAGGCCTGGAGCGCGAATTCGAGCAGCGACGGCGGCGACGTCATGTCGCCGCCGGTGGCGAAGTGACGAATTTCCATGAAGGCGAGCAGCGCGGTGAACAGGATCGCGGCGGCTTCCACCATGCGCAGCGGCGCGTCGTCGCCGCGGCGGTGCAGGAAGCTGCTCGCCGCCCAGAACGACAACGCCGGCACGCCGTAGCCCCACAGCAGCCAGTTGAAGATCGGCGTGGTGCCGACGGCATCGCCAACGATGCGCGGGTCGTACACGATGCGCGCGGTGACGATGCCAGCCAGGATCGCGGCAAGCCAGCGCAGGAAGGCGATCGGCCGCTGGATCGAGATCCAGGCGGTGCCCAGCGACATCAGCGCCAGCGCGATCGTGAGCCAGCCTTTCTCCAGCGCGAAGGTCAGCGCCAATGCCAGCGCGCCGAGCGTGCCGGTGGCGAAGAGGGCAATCGAGATCGCAAGGCCCGGCCGGTTCTCGCGCCGTGAGAGCGCTTCGGTCGCGGCCGCGAAAGCGGCGGCGAGCAGCACGGCGAGGATCGCGAACGGGATCGAGCGGTCGAGATGTGCGATGCGGGCGTAGAGCGCGACCAGGAGCGCAACGGGCGTGAAGGTCGCCGCCGCCGACCACACGACGGGGATGATCGCGGAGGTCGAGCGTCCCTGTGCGAGGAAGCCCACGCCGCCAAAGCCCACGGCGAAGATTGCGGCCATCACGAGGTGCAGCCACACCGAACTGTCGGTCGCGGTCGGTCCGATGCCGGGCAGCGGGCCGCCCGGCAGCACCAGCATGTCGGGGTTTGCGCGCACGGCCCATTCGGCGAACACGATGAAGACGAGCGCTGCCGCCGCACCGAGTGCGCCGGTCGCCGCAGGCGCGCGCCAGGCGACGAACAACGTTCCGGCAACGAGGAGGGTGAACGTGATCAGCGCCAGATCGGCATGCGCGCTCGACAGCACGATCAGCGTCGCGCCGAACAGATAGGCGGCGAGCGAGCCGGAGGACACCGGTTCGATCTGGCCGTCGTCGATGGTCGGGCCGAACATGAAGCCGCAGACCACCAGCAGGGCGGCGAGCACGAAGCCCGCGATCACATGGAAGGCATGCGGGGCGGCGAGTGTCGCTCCGAGGTCGAGACCCGGGAAAGTCCACAGAAGCGCGAAGACGATCGTGGTCACCGCAAGCCAGCGCCACAGCCGGATGCGCGCGAGGCCAAAGCTCGCCGCGCTGACGATCGCGAGGTAAATGTAGAGCGCCCAGTAGTCCGGCTTGTTGGAGGAGACCAGGATCGGCGTGACGAACGCGCCGACCACGCCGAGGCCGGCGAGCGCCGGCCCGTGCAGCAGCGCCGCCGCGAGCGTGCCGAGCGCAACGAGGCCGAGCAGCACGAAGGCGGTCGCAGGCGCGAGGAAATCGTACAGCGCGTAGGCCGCATAGACCGTCGCAAACGCCACCGCCGTGCCGGCCGCGGTGAGGATCGCGGGGATGTTGGCGATCGGCAGCGCCTGGATGTCGGCGATGCTCTCCTTGCGCCGCGTCCATTCGCCGGCGCCAAGCAGCCCCAGCGCGAACAGGCCGCCGAGAAACACACGCACGCCGGGGCCGACGAGGCCGGCTTCGATCGAATAGCGCACCATGAAGAAGCCGCCGAGCGCGAGCGCCAGGCCGCCGATCCACACCACCCAGCGGGTGCCGAGGCGCTCTTCGAGACCCGGCCCCGCAGCCGGCATCGGAGGCGGTGGCGCGGCTTGAGCTGCGTCCGTGTCGATGGGCGGCGGTGTCGCCTCATCGGCGACGAGGGGCGGCGCCAACTCGGCGTCGGGCGCAGGCCGCTCGGCGGTGCCCGGCGTTGAAGCCGCAAGCGTCTGCTCCATCTCCTGCTGTGGCGTGAGCGGCGGCGGCTGGACCTGCCGCGGCGTGTGCAGGCCAGCTTCCAGCGCGCTCAGCCGTCGGCGCAGGTCGGTCGCCTGGTTGGACGCTTTCAATGCAATAAGGAAGGCGGCGATTGCGATCATCACCGCAAAGACGTCGAACGGAGCGTCGAACATAAGGCCTCCAGGCGAGTCGCGAAAAGCGACCCGCGTAACATGCTCTTAGCGCCGGGAGCGGACGCGCAAGCCGGGCGCTGGCCGCTCCTGGAGCACTTCGCGGCGGAAGCGATAGAGTGCTGCCGGCCGCCCGCCGGTCTGTGTCGACATCACGCCGGTCGGTTCGACCAGGGCCTCGCTTTCCACCAGACGACGGAAATTCTGCTTATGCAGGTGTCGGCCGGAGATTGCCTCCACCGTGTGCTGCAATTCCGTGAGTGTGAACTCGGCGGGCAAAAGTTCAAAGATGACGGGACGATACTTCAGCTTTGCGCGCAGCCGGGCAATGCCCGTGGCGAGAATCCGGCGGTGGTCGAACCGCATCGAGAGGCCAAGCGCAGGAAGCGCCTTGCGCGCTAATGCCGCAGGACGCCCGTCGCGCCGCGCTTCCTCGATCAGCCCGGCCTCGTAGAGCAACTCGTAGCGGTCGAGCACGCGCTCCTCGTCCCAGCTAGCTCCCTCGATGCCGAAATTCAGCCGCACGCGATCCTTGCGCGGCAGCGCACGGATCGTCTCCGGCGTTTCCTCCTCGGCCCATTTTGTCAGCGCCGGAATGATGTCGCGGGCGATGATCGCCGGCGGCTGCTCGCGCCAGTCCTCCCAGGGGAAGAAGCGATACCACGGCGCGAACGTCGCGCCCGCCGCGTGCACGCCGTTGTCGGCGGCGCGGGTCAGCGCGAGATAGCCGATCGAGACCATATGCGCGCCGGTATCGGCGGCCTCCGCATGACGGCCGCGATCGCCAAAAGTGTAGAGCTGCTCGACATAGCCGAGCCGTAAGCCCGCCTGCTCCTCGACCCAGGCGCGCAGGCCGATTTCGAAGGTCCGATGTGTCAGCGCATCGAACGGACCGAAGGGCAGGCCCGCGAGGCCATCGCTGCCGCGCGCAGTGAGGATCAGCGGTTCATTGTCCTCGATCGCGACGATCGCGGCAGTCAGGCCGATCTCGATCGGCGTCAGCAGCTTGTCGCTCATCCGGGAAAGGGGTTTTGCGTGGTCATTCGAGCTCGATCACGAACGGACGGCTCTCCACCATCATCGCGCCCGGACCCATCTCATCGAGCGCGCGCAGCATGCGGCCGTCGCGGCGGAGCGCGCGATCGGCGAGCTCGACGATGCGGCGGTTGGGCGAGGCGATCGGGGAGGCAGCGCGGATCTTCTTCGCGATCTCGATCTCGTCGCGATGCGGATTTAGCAAGCATGCTGCGGCAAAGGCGCTCGCGGTGGAGCGGCTGATGCCGGCATAGCAATGCACGACCAGCGGCGCGCTGCGATCCCAGCCGCGAACGAAGTTGAGCACCTGGTTGATATGTCCTTCCGAGGGCGCGACGAAGCCGTCGAGCTCCTCGGTGATGTCATCCATCGAGACTTTCAGATGATTGGCCGGTAGCACCGAGACCGGCCGCACTACTTGCTCGACATTGGCCATCACGGTCAGCACATGGCTGGCGCCGGTGAGACGAACGGTTTCGGGCAGGGCGGCAAGCGAGCAGACGTGGATCATGACGTTCCCTTTGGCAGCCGATTATAGCTGGCGCCGTAGAGTGGGCAAAGGCGCAACGCGCCGTGCCCACCATGCTGCACCTTGCACTGATCGGTGGGCACGCTTCGCTTTGCCCACCCTACGAATAGCCTACGCTACGAAAACACCGCATTGAACCGCTCCAGAAACCGCTTCTCGGCTCTTGCGGCCGTCCACGGCGTCAGATAGTCGCGCAGGACGGTTTCGGGCAGGCCGGGGTCGCGGCCGAACAGACGCCTGGCTTCGCTCTCGCTGAAGCCGGCGAGTTCGGTGGCCTCAAGATACGCCGCGCCGCGATCGGCGGCCTTGATGGCCTGCGTGATCTCCTCGGGCAGCGCCGCCGGCAGGCCGAAACGAATGTGGATGGCGCCGAGCAGGCGCTTCTCCACCGCCTTGTAGTGACCGTCGAGCACCGCCTTGAACGGCGAGATCATGTCGCCGATCACGTATTCCGGGGCATCGTGCAGCAGGGCGGCGAGCCGCAGGCGCTGGTCGACGCGCGGGCTTTCGTGGCGCATCACGGTTTCGACCAGCAGCGTGTGCTGGGCGACGGAGAAGATGTGCGCGCCGGTGGTCTGACCGTTCCAGCGCGCGACGCGCGCCAGCCCATGCGCGATGTCGGCGATCTCGACGTCGAGCGGCGAGGGGTCGAGCAGATCGAGGCGGCGGCCGGACAGCATGCGCTGCCAGGCGCGGGACTGCACGTCGTTTGCGGCGCGCTTTCCGGCCTTCATTTGGCTTTGAGGCGAAGCTTGCGCTGCGTCTTGCCGCAGGACGCGTGGCAATGGCAGTCGACGAGATGGTCGTTGACCATGCCGGTCGCCTGCATGAAGGCATAGACGATGGTGGGACCGACGAATTTGAAGCCGCGCGAGGACAGCTCCTTGGAAATCTGCACCGACAGCGGCGTCGACGCCGGCACGCTCGCCGTGGTCTTGAACTTGTTGACCAGAGGCCTGCCGTCGACAAAATCCCAGAGCAGCTTCGAGAAGCCGGGGCCCTTTTCCATGATCTCCAGATAGGATTTTGCGCTCGCAATCGTGCCTTCGATCTTGGCGCGGTTGCGCACGATGCCGGCATCGTTCATCAGCGCGTGGACCTTCTTCGCGTTGTAGCGCGCGATCTTCTCCGGCTGGAAGTCGTCGAAGGCTTTGCGGAAATTGTCGCGCTTGCGCAAAATCGTGATCCAGGAGAGGCCGGCCTGGAAACCGTCGAGAATCAGCTTCTCATAGAGCGCGCGGTCGTCATATTCCGGCACGCCCCACTCGGTGTCGTGATAGGCAACATACAGCGGATCTTCGCCGGGCCAGGGGCAACGCGTCAGGCCGTCGGCATGCAGGCGAGCGGCGCGGCTCATGCGACGGGCTGTTTCGCTGGAATGCGGACCACATCGGGTTCCGCGAGTCTCACTTCAAGCCCGCCGGCGCTCAGCGTCTGTCCGGCATCGAGCGCGTCGGCGACGCGATCGATGCGCAGCAGCGCAATGCCCTTGCCCTGTGCCGTCGAGCCGATGGTGCCGACCGGCTTGTCGCCGGCGAGGATGGTGGCGCCCGGCTCGGGCGAGGGGCCGTCGAGCAGCACCTTGACGCTGCGGGTGCGCGCGGTGCCGCGATGCTGCATGCGCGAGACCACCTCCTGGCCGACATAGCAGCCCTTGTCGAAATCGACGCCTGCGAGCCGATCCATGTTGGTCTCGTGCGGGAATGCATCGCCATACATGAAATCAAGCCCGCCGCGCGGCACGCCGAGCGCAATGCGATGCGCCTCATATTCGGACGCCTCGACGAGCTCGGCACCGATCAGCGCGGCGAGCTTCTCCTTGAGTTCCGCGGGGATCAGGGTGCGAAACCCGAGCCGCTCGTCGCGCGGGTCGGTGAAAGACAGGTCGGGCTGGGCGGCAGGCGTGCCGTCCCAGCCTGCGAGCACGCCGAGATCATCAGAGAGATTTTCCACAGTGACCTTGGCGCGCAGCTTGTAGAACTTCAGCTTGGTGGCGAGGGTTTCCGCGAGCGCCTTCGGGCAGTCGATCAGGAAGCCGCCGCCATGGCCGGCGGGTGCCTCCGTGATCAGGAAATCCACGATGATCTTGCCCTGCGGCGTCAACAGCGCGCCGAATCGGCCGAGCCCGGGCTTGAGCCTGCCAATATCCGTGGTGAACAGGCCGTTGAGGAAGCTCTGCGCGTCCTCGCCTGTGACCTTGACCACTCCCCGATCGGGGAGAAACGCTGCCTTCATTGCGAAAATCTCTTGCGACATGCCGGCTTCGAACGTAAGCCCGCCCTGCTTAAACGACAAGGCCTCGAGCCCTGCGCCTGAGGGATGAGAGAGACTGATAGCCATGACCCAGCGTTTTGACCTGATCCTGAAATCCGGCACGGTGGTCAATCAGGACGGCGAGGGCGTCCGCGACATCGGCATTGTGGCTGGCCGCATCGCGGAGATCGGATCGCTCGCGCAAGGCGCGGCGGCGGAGGTCGTCGACTGCAAGGGCCTGCACATCCTGCCGGGCGTGATCGACACGCAGGTGCATTTCCGCGAGCCGGGGCTGACGCACAAGGAAGATCTCGAGACCGGTTCGCGCAGCGCCGTGATGGGCGGCGTCACCGCCGTGTTCGAGATGCCGAACACCTCGCCGCTCACGGTGACGGAGGCCGATTTCACCGACAAGGTGAAGCGCGGCCATCACCGCATGCATTGCGATTTCGCCTTCTTCATCGGCGGTACGCGCGAGAACGTGCAGGATCTGCCGCATCTCGAGCGTGCGCCGGGCTGCGCCGGCGTGAAGGTGTTCATCGGCTCCTCGACCGGCGCGCTGCTGGTGGAGGACGATGACAGCCTGCGCCGCATCTTCCAGGTGATCCGCCGCCGCGCCTCGTTCCACGCGGAGGACGAATATCGCCTCAACGAGCGCAAGTCGATGCGCATCGAGGGCGATGCGCGCTCGCATCCCGTGTGGCGCGACGAAGCCGCAGCGCTGATGGCGACGCAGCGCCTCGTGAAGCTCGCGCGCGAGACGGGCAGGCGCATCCACGTGCTGCACATCTCGACCAAGGAAGAGATCGAGTTCCTGCGCGACCACAAGGATGTCGCATCCTGCGAGGCGACGCCGCATCACCTCACCATGTCCGCGCCCGAATGCTATGAGCAGCTCGGCACGCTCGCCCAGATGAATCCGCCGGTGCGCTCGGCCGATCACCGCGCCGGTATCTGGCGCGGCATCGAGCAGGGCATCATCGACATCCTCGGCTCCGACCACGCGCCGCATACGCTGGAGGAGAAGGCCAAGACCTATCCGGCCTCGCCCTCGGGCATGACCGGCGTGCAGACGCTGGTGCCCTTGATGCTCGACCACGTCAATGCCGGCCGGCTGTCGCTCACCCGCTTCGTCGATCTCAGCAGCGCCGGCCCCGCGCGCCTCTTCAACATCGCCTGCAAGGGCCGCATCGCCGCTGGCTATGACGCCGACTTCACCATCGTGGACCTCAAGCGCAGCGAGACCATCACCAACAAATGGATCGCCTCCAAAGCCGCCTGGACGCCTTACGACGGCGTGCGCGTCACGGGCTGGCCGGTCGGCACCTTCGTCCGCGGTAAGCGCGTGATGTGGCAAGGCGAGCTGGTGGCGCCGTCGCAAGGCGAGCCGGTGCGGTTTCTGGAGACGCTGAAGCAGTAGGGTTTGGGTGAAGGGCGGCCGTTGCGCTCAGATGCGCGCAACATTCTCCGCTGTCGTCCTGGCGAAAGCCAGGACCCATAACCCCGACCGGAAGTTGTTATGAAGACTGGTGGCCAACTTCGTTCGCCACAACTCAATCCTGTGGTAATGGGTCCTGGCTTTCGCCAGGACGACACTAGGGAGGCATGGGAGGGCACCAATGACCCGACTGGCACCGCTCGTCACCACCGAACGGCTCGCCGCCATGCTCGGCCGGCCCGACTTGCGCATCTACGATTGCACGACCTACAACGAGCCCGTGCCGCAGGGCAGCGACGTGCCGTACATCGCCGTGCCCGGCGACAAGACGTTCGCGGCCGGCCACATTCCCGGCGCCGATTTCCTCGATCTGCAAGGCGAGTTCTCCGACACCTCCGCACGTCCGCTCTTCATGATGCCGGCGACCGCGCAGCTTGAGGCCGCCTTCGGCCGCCACGGCCTCGATGCCT
The DNA here is from genome assembly GCF_054185185.1 of Bradyrhizobium sp. UFLA05-153. Taxonomy (NCBI): domain Bacteria; kingdom Pseudomonadati; phylum Pseudomonadota; class Alphaproteobacteria; order Hyphomicrobiales; family Nitrobacteraceae; genus Bradyrhizobium; species Bradyrhizobium sp. UFLA05-153. The sequence goes on along the minus strand of NZ_JBBIAM010000034.1, from coordinate 5,340 downwards.
CCAAGACGATCGTGCTCTACAGCATTGGCAGCATGATGTGGGCGACGCGGTTCTGGTGGATGCTGCGCTCGCTCGGCGTCGATGCGCGCGTGCTGGACGGCGGCTTCGACAAATGGAAGGCCGAAGGGCGACCAGTCGAGCAGGGGGCGCCGGGCGGTTATCCGGAGACGATATTCAAGGCCGCGCCGCGCGAGGGCTTCTTCGTCGACAAATCCGCCGTGCTGGCGCGGATCGACGATTCCTCCACCATGATCGTCAACGCGCTCGGGCCACAGTTTCATCGCGGACTGGAACCGAGTCGCTATGGCAGGCCCGGCCGCATTCCCGGCAGTGTGAACGTGCCGGCCGCAACGCTCGTCAATGCCGCCGACAAGACGCTGACCGCGCTCGCCGATGCCGAAGCAAAGTTCGCGGCCCAGGGCATCACGCGCGACAAGAACGTGATCTGCTATTGCGGCGGCGGCATCTCGGCGACGATCGATCTCCTCATGCTGACGCAGCTCGGCTACGACAAGCTCACGCTCTACGACGGTTCCATGGGCGAATGGGCCAGGGATCCCGGGCTGCCGATCGAGACGGACAAAGAGTAGATTGGCGGGAACCTTTTGGGCGGGCCTGCATCCAATGTGCGGAAAAGCTGGAGACGAGCCGTGACCGCCATCCGTCGCACTGCAATATCGGAAGCCACAGGCCTGACCGAGGCCGAACTGGTCGAGCGCGCCCGTGCCCGCGACGAGGCGGCGCTGCGCGCGATCATGCAGGCCAACAATCGCAGGCTCTATCGGCTGGCTCGCGGCATCCTGCGCAACGACAGCGAGGCCGAGGATGTGGTGCAGGAGACCTATGTGCGGGCGTTTACGCATCTCGACGGCTTTCGCGGCGAGTCCGGCCTGTCGACCTGGCTGTCGCGCATTGCCATCAACGAGGCGCTCGGCCGGGTGAGAAGCCGGAAGATGCACGTCGAGCTCGGCGCGCTGCCGGAGGCAACGCTTGAAGCCCAGATCATCCAGTTTCCCGTGTCCTCCGCCGCAGGCGATCCGGAAAAATCCATGGCCCAACGTGAAATCCAGCGCGTCGTCGAGCACGCGGTCGATGAACTGCCCGATGTCTTCCGCATGGTCTTCATCGCGCGCGTGATGGAGGGTATGAATGTCGAGGAGACGGCAGATCTGCTCGGCGTCAAACCGGAGACCGTGAAGACGCGGCTGCATCGGGCTCGCGCAATGCTGCGGGAAAATGTCGAGAAGAAGATCGGACCGGTGGTGATGGATGCGTTCCCGTTCGCAGGTCACCGTTGCGAGCGCCTGACCGAGATCGTGCTGAAGCGGCTCGGCGTCGGCGCGTAATTTTCTCGGGAACGTCAGCGCCGATTCTCCATCCAACGCCTGTGAGGTCATATGCCGGGAACGACCGGCAACACAGGAGTGTCAAGCCATGTTCATCCGATGCAGCGCGGCCATCGCCACGATCGCCCTTCTGATCACCCCTGCGCTGGCGCAAGGCGCAAAGCCCACTGATCCGCAGATTGCGCATATCGCCTACACCGCCGGCGTAATCGACATCAACGCCGCCAAGCAGGCGATGAAGAAGGCGAAGAACAAGGACGTGAAGGCATTCGCGCAGGACATGGTGCGCGACCACGAGGCAGTGAACAAGCAGGCGCTCGCGCTGGTCAAGAAGCTGAACGTCACGCCGGAGGACAACGACACCAGCCGCACGCTGTCGAAGCAGGCGAGCGACAAGCTCGCCGAGCTCGGCAAGCTCAACGGCGCGGCCTTCGACAAGGCCTATGTCGAGAACGAGGTCGCCTATCACAAGGCGGTCAACGGCGCGCTCGAGACCCAGCTCATTCCATCGGCGAACAATGCGGAGCTGAAGGGGCTGTTGCAGACGGGTTTGAAGATTTTCCAGGGCCATGAACAGCATGCCGAGCACGTCGCGGCCGAGCTGAAATAGGCGGGAGGCGATGATGCCGGGACGGCTGTTGGCGATGATCGCAATCGTGCTCGCGTCGATGCTGGTCCAGGCACGCGCCGCGACCGTGCAGATCTCGATGGAGAATCTCGAGATCTCGCCGGCCGAGGTCTCGGCGAAGGTCGGCGACACCATCGAGTGGGTCAACAAAGACGTCTTCGCGCACACGGCGACGGCGAACAACGGCGATTTCGACGTGAGCCTGCCGGCGAAGAAATCGGCGACGTTCGTCGTGAAGAAGAAGGGGGCGGTGGAGTATTATTGCCGCTACCATCCGAACATGAAAGCGACGCTCAAAGTAGAGCCGTGACGTTTTCTTGTCGGTATCGGGAAAAACTCCCCGGCGCTTTGCGGACTATTGCTTATCTCGTGACGCGCGCCTTCGTGCGATCATGAGCACAGCCATCGCGACCTGTCGTGGGGTCATTCATCCCTAGACTTCGCCCCGCCTCTCCCGGCGGGGTGATTTTTGGCTACTGCTTCGCCAGTCCGACCGAGAACTCGCCGTTGCGAATGCGGGCGGGAAAACCCTCGACGAATTTCGCCACCGCATCCTCGCCATAGGTGCCGACGAGCTCGGCGAGCGCGGCGAACAGGCTCGCCTGCGCGAGACAATCGCCGTCGACGCCGTCATGGCGCGCTTCCGCCCATGCCTCGTTGAGATAGCTGAGCGCGGCCTGCTTCTGCTCGTGGTCGGGCAGTGGCGCGCGGGCGGGGGCGTAGGACACGGGAATGCTCATGAAGCTCGGAACAGGCTGGAGGCGCGATCCACTGCGATGCGCTGCGTGAGAGGTGTAGCACGCAGATTAACGCCGCCTAGGCCACATCTTTAGGAAAGGTTAACGGAGGTGAACAATGTGGATGAGTTGTTCCAGCGACACGTCCGGTAGTGCCAAATCCTCATGGTGAGGAGGCGCGGAACGCGCGTCTCCGGACGATGCTTCGCATCGCCGGGCGAACCATGCAGGCCCGGCTGATGCAGCTCGACCTTACATCCTTCGAGACGCCTGCTCCGCAGGGATGAGGGTTGGCAGTTGAAGGCGGCGGCAATTCAGTTCGCGTAGCGCGCCGTGAGGTCGCGGGAGATCTTCGAACCTTCCTCGATGTAGCGGCGGATCGCTACCGTCGCGGCCGGCGTACAGCTCCGGTAGGTCTGTTGAAAACCGTTATAGCCGCGGTTGAAGCCGGCGATCATGCGGGTGCGGCGCTCGCCGGAGGGGGTTTCGGCGTCGATCAACGCCTGCATCTCGTTGCGCCATTTGTTGCCTTCGTTGGCCCCGCAGATGCCGCGCAGATAGTGCAGGCCGCCGAGGATTTCCGCCAGCCGCTGCAAATCGCCGTCGAACGGCGCAGCCACGTCCTGGGCCCGGGCGGGCAGGACGGCGCAGGCCAGAATCAGGGCCAAAACGGCCGGAAATCGCGTGGACATCGGCGGCGTGTATGCCCCTTAAGGGCGGCAGACGCAAGGCGGCCACACGGGCCGTCAGGACCCGATCAGGCGCTTTGCGGCCTGGATGACTTCGTCCAGCCCGCCGGTGAGCTTGAGGTTGCCGAGGCTGCCCAGCGCGTCGGGAGCGAGCCAGCGGAAATCGTCGAGCTCCTCGTTCAGAACCGGCTCCCTGGCCGTCCAGCGCGCCGCAAAGGACATGATCAGGTAGTGGCCGGCACCGCCGGTCGACGGCAGCACCTCGCGCCAGCCGGCAAGGCCGACGATGTCGATGGCGAGCCCGGTTTCCTCGTCGACCTCGCGCGCCAGCGCCTGGTGCAGCGATTCGCCGAATTCGACCCGGCCGCCCGGCAGCGAATAGAAGCCCTTGGCCGGCGAGCGGGCGCGGCGAACCAGCAGCACCTTGCCGTCGCGGAAGATCGCGGCGCTGACCGCGAGCTGGGGATGGCGCGGCTGCATGGCGTCGGCCTCAATTCGACATGATGGTATCGACGTCGGCTTCCGCGCCGCCGTTGATGATGCCGCCGCACGCCGCGATCAGCGGCTTGACCCAGAGGGTGGCCTGCTCGGCCAGCCGGACGCGCGTCGTATCCTTTTCGACCTCGCGCATCGCCGAGCCGACCGCGGTCAGGATCGAGGTCATGGTGTCGGTGATGTGGTCGAACTGGGCGCGCACGTTGGGGGCGGCCTTCTCATAGGCCTCGATCGCGAGATCGCGCGCCTTGAAGTTCGAGGCCGTGAAATGCTCGGCATAGGACAGCGGCGTCCAGGTCAGGAAGTCTTCGGCGCATTCCGGCATGTCCGGGACCATTTCGAGCAGCATGACGGCTTCATTGAAATGGTTCAGATAGTCGGTGGCAAGCCCGGTCAGCGGGTTGATGTTGGCCACGCGCAGCCGCTCAGCCCAGGCCGCCGCCTCGGGGCCCGTCACTACATGTGTCCGCGCGGGATCGGAGACCATTGAGCTCATCGGCCGCAGTGTTAACGTTCGGGGTTAAAAGGTGCTGAACGGAACCTATATAGGCCCTCAAGGATGTGCGGACGCTTTGTCATAACCTCGGCCCCGGCGGCCTTGCGGCAACTCTTTGGCTATCTCGAGCAGCCGAATTTCCCGCCACGGCACAATGTCGCCCCGACACAACCGATTCCGGTGGTGCTCATCGACAAGGGCGCGCGGCATTTCCAGCTCATGCGCTGGGGGCTGTTGCCGACCTGGGTGAAGGATCCCCGTGGTTTTACGTTGCTGATCAATGCGCGCTCGGAGACGGTGCTGGAAAAGCCCGCCTTCAAGAACGCGATTCGGCGGCGCCGCGGCCTGATTCCGGCCGACGGTTACTACGAGTGGAAGGCGGTGGACGGCCGCAAGCAGCCCTATTTCATCCATCGCGCCGATGGGCAGCCGCTCGGCTTTGCCGCGGTGTTCGAGACCTGGGTCGGGCCGAACGGCGAGGAGCTCGACACGGTCGCGATCGTCACGGCGGCTGCGAGCGAGGATCTCGCCGCGCTGCATGACCGCGTGCCGGTGACGATTTCGCCTGACGATTTCGAGCGATGGCTCGACTGCCGCGGCGACGAGGTCGATGCGATCCTGCCGCTGATGGCCGCCCCGCGCATTGGCGAATTCGCCTGGCACCCGGTCTCCACCCGCGTCAACCGCGTCGCCAATGACGACGCGCAGCTTTTGCTGCCGATCAGCGCCGAGGAGATGGAGGCGGAGGCGCCGCAGTCGAAGAAGGTGGCGCGAAAAGCAGCTGCAGCGCCAGCCGATGACGGGCAGGGCTCGTTGTTTTAGGTGGCGACGCCGCTTACTCCGTCGTCATCCCGGACGAGCGCAGCGAAGATCCGGGATCTACCGTGTCGGTTGTCAAGCAATGGCAGCTCCTTTCCAGGGCTGACCTGACTTGAGGACGGCGTTGGCG
>NZ_JBBIAM010000349.1:0-654 GCF_054185185.1 Bradyrhizobium sp. UFLA05-153 | reverse complement strand
CCGGCAAGACCAGGATTCCGCCGAAGAATGGGCTCTGCCGATTGCGGGCTCTGCTGGATCCGCAGTCCAATAGAGCTCGAGACCATTCGCGCTGTCGGATTCCATCTTGGCTCTCCCTACGATTGCGCGGTACCTGCATCACATTGAAGAGCAACTGCGGCGCACAGCTCAAACCTCCTCGAAGACAATATTGCAGTCTATGCGGCGTCGGCAGGTCTGCCCAAATGCGGGGCAGCGCTATTCGCCGTGCCGCTTGCCGGAATTGCATAGGCGTAACGACAAGACCGGTCGTCAAGCTGGGGGCAAAGCGCGACCTCACGGTGAGGGCGGCTGTTCGGCGCAATCCGAAAAATGAACCAGGATGATTGTGGTTTTAGCTTTCGGCAATGCGCCTTAGACCCTGCGGATCGAGCAGAACGGCTGATCCGTAAGTGCGCCTGATCAAACCCTCGCGTTCGAATTCGGCCAAGTAGCCGTTTACGGTCTTCCGAGTTAGGCCCACCATTTCGGCGAGCGCCTCCTGGCTGAGTGATAGCACGTATTTTCCGGCTTGCTCCTCTGCCTGCGCGAGGCGCGCAATCCGGGCGGCGAGCCGCTGGCGCGGGGGCAACGCAATCACCTCTGCAGCGAGCTGGAGCAGATCGCGCACCTGCA
>NZ_JBBIAM010000348.1:0-655 GCF_054185185.1 Bradyrhizobium sp. UFLA05-153 | reverse complement strand
AAAGAACGCAGCCATGAAGGTGTGTTTCGTCGGTCTTGGAAACCTTCCGGTCCTTGCCCCCGAATACAATCACCATGGTATTGGCGGGGAGCAGGTCCAACAGACGCTGCTCGCGAAAGCACTCGCCGCTCGTGGATACCAGGTTTCCATGGTCGTCGGGGATTACGGTCAGTCCGACGGGGCCTCCTGGCACCGCGTCACGACCTACAAGGCGTATCGTGCGGATGCGGGTCTTCCGGTACTTCGTTTTGTTTATCCCCGTTGGACCGCAATGTGGGCGGCGTTGATGCGGGCCGATGCCGACGTCTACTATACGAGTTGTGCCGGGATGCTTGTTGGCTTGCTCGCAATGTTCTGCCGTCGGCATGGACGTGGCCTCGTCCACCGACTGGCATCCGACGCAGACGCCGATCCGGAGAAGGTGCTAATACGCTACACGCGGGACAAGAAACTTTACGAATACGGATTGAGGAGGGCTGATAGTGTCCTTTGCCAGCACGCCGGCCAGCAACGCGCGCTCTTGGAAAATTACGGGTTGACGAGCGTGGTCGCTGACATGCTGGTGGATCCCCCGGTTCGGCAACTGGATCGTGATCAACGCGACTTGGAAATTCTTTGGGTCAGCAACCTGTATGACCTCAAGCGACCCGAGGTC
>NZ_JBBIAM010000347.1:0-661 GCF_054185185.1 Bradyrhizobium sp. UFLA05-153 | reverse complement strand
CGATATCACCGATTTCCCAAAGCCGCTCGGTTACCTTTGCTACGCGGCGATCAGGAGCTAGTCTGCTGCCAGTTCATGATAAGCGCGGTTCGCTCGGTGCCCGGATGATTCACGACGAATCGGTCGGTCCTGTATCGCTCGATTACCTCGTTCAGCATCCACTTCTGCTCCGGGCGTGATTTCCCACGTAGCCCCGGCAAAGTGTCGTCATAAAGTTCTGGACGGAAAATGCGCTGCCAATTTGTCGGGATGCAGGGCGATGTACCAAGCCTGATGCACCTGTGCCTCGATCGGCATTGTGTTTGTAGCAAGTGCGTAGTCGTACCAACCGATGAATAAGACGTGATCGTTCTGCTCATCGGTAAATCGCATCAGCAGTTCGTCGTCATCGCGCTCTTCCCCGCTGTATTGATGGGTGGCGTGCTTGAACGCATTCCAAAATTTGCGTTGAAGAATCCTAACTTGTCGAATGTCCATGTCAGGAAAGCTTAAGGACGTGCGATGTGAATGGTTCACCGCCAGCCTTCTTGGCGTAGCACTCGATCAATTCCCAGCCGCCTCCGGCGAGGCAATGCACCGCGAGCGCAAACCCGAATGCACTTATCGGCACTGACACCTCAATCATCCAAGTACACGGCTGGGGCCATCACGGGGGCCGAGG
>NZ_JBBIAM010000346.1:0-666 GCF_054185185.1 Bradyrhizobium sp. UFLA05-153 | reverse complement strand
TCCAGACGGCGTGCGGGCGAAATGGGGCCGTTCGAACTACCTCCCGCTCGCCCTCGGCATGATCCTCGCCCATCTCCGCGCCGCCGATGGCGGTGCGCTGGCCAGTCACTACAACTTTGTCGAGCGCTTCGTCATCGATGTCGACGGTCTCGAGGACGCCATCCTCACCCATGGTCCCGGCATTGCGCTCTTCTCAGATTACGAGTGGAACCTCGATGCCAATCTCCTCATGTCCGAGGCACTTAAGGCCGCCGATCCGGCCTTCCTCTGTGTCCACGGCGGTCCCAGCGCGCCTAAATACGAGGTTGGCTGCGCCCGCTTCATGGCCGAGCATCCCCATGTGGACGTGGTGGTCCGCGGCGAGGGCGAAGAGACGGCGCGAGCGCTGCTGACGGCGCTCGCCGAGCGGTGGCCGCATCGCTCGTTGGCGGCGCTGGCGGAGGTCCCTGGTCTGACCTTCCGTGGCGACGACGGCCAACCGGTGCGCACCCCCGACCGCCCGCGGATCACTGATCTCGACATCCTCCCCTCGCCCTACCTGACGGGTGTATTCGACGGCTTGAGTGCGCTGGGCACGCTGATGGCGGTGATCGAAACGAACCGCGGCTGCCCCTACAGCTGCACCTTCTGCGACTGGGGCTCGGCGACCCAGTCGAAGGTCCGCCA
>NZ_JBBIAM010000345.1:0-666 GCF_054185185.1 Bradyrhizobium sp. UFLA05-153 | reverse complement strand
CCTTAGCGACTATTCCCCGCGCTTGTCGAATGGACCCGGAGCCGACATAACAAGTTCGTCTGCTGTGATGCGGAATGAAGCATTGCTGTGACGATGTGGTAGGGTGCGACCCTCGCGAACGCGCAGGCGCATTGTGTTGCTGACTTGAACACTATGGGAGAGTTCAGATGCGGCGGCGGATCTTTATTGCGGTTGCAGGAGGGATGCTCGCCTGGCCCTTCTCTTCAGCGGCGCAATCGCTGAAGAGCATTCCTCGCCTCTGCTTTCTCACCTTTGACCCCGGCACGCCGCAGTCGCCGGCGAAGCGCTTCGAAGGGTTCTTCGAGAGGTTGCGCGAACTTGGCTATGTAAATGGAGAAACCATCACCATCGACTACCTGCACCCTGAGGGTCGGAGTGATCGGTATCCCGAACTCGCTTCTGAATGTCTCCACCGTAAGCCTGACATCATTGCAGTGACTACAACGCCCGGCGCTCATGCACTGAAGGACGGCGGGGGGCGCGAGGTAACTTGCGTCCCTACCGCGAACACCCGTTCTACCGCGATGCGTGAGTCCGGAAGTGGCCCTTCGCGTCATTTCGCGAGCGCGTAACAATCAGGTGTTTTCAGGTAAAAGCGGACATCAAACAGCAGGCGGGCCGGCTGGCTCAGTCGAGAATGACCCG
>NZ_JBBIAM010000344.1:0-669 GCF_054185185.1 Bradyrhizobium sp. UFLA05-153 | reverse complement strand
CCAGGCATTCCTTAGTGACGTCGTCGACGATGTTGAGAATGCGGAAGCGCCGGCCGTTGGCGAACTGGTCGTGGACGAAGTCCAGCGACCAGCGCGCGTTGGGCCTCGCCTCGATCAGGATCGGGGCACGGGTCCCCACAGCTTTGCGGCGAGCCCGCCGCTTGCGGACGGTGAGCCCTTCCTCGCGATAAAGCCGGTAGATCCGATTGATCCCCGAGGGCTCTCCCTCCCGTCGCAGCAGGACGAATAGCCGGCGGTAGCCGAACCGCCGCCGCTCGTTGGCGAGATCGCGCAACCGGCCGCGCAGAGCCCCGTCCGCAGGGCGGCTGGAGCGATAACGGATCAACTTCCGATCCGCGCCCACGATCGAGCAGGCCCGCCGTTCCGACAGGCTCATGACGGCCTGCAGATGCGCGACCGCAGCGCGCTTGGCGGCGGGCCCTACCATTTTTTTGAAAGCAGCTCGCGAAGGGCGGCCGCGTCGAGCATCTGCTCAGCCAGAAGCTTCTTCAGCTTCGCGTTCTCCTCTTCCAAGGCCCTCAGCCGCTTCGCCTCGGAAACGTCCATGCCACCGAATTTGGCCTTCCAATTGTAGATCGTCGCTTCGGAGATCCCATGCTTGCGAGCCAGGTCAGCCGTCTTCGCCCCAGCCTCATGCTCCTTCAATAC
>NZ_JBBIAM010000343.1:0-699 GCF_054185185.1 Bradyrhizobium sp. UFLA05-153 | reverse complement strand
GCCGTTGGACCGCGCGCCAGGCCAGGCCGTCATCGGTAACTGAACGGCCACATATCCCGCGCGATTGAAACTGTTATCAGGCTACATTTCTGGTAGAGTTGTTGCGTCAGTCAGCATTCAATGAACGTTGTCGGGCGTTCATGAACCTTTGTCCGCTGCGGCGAGTTCTTATCGACGAGGCAGGTTCACGTATGGGGACCGATCAATGAAGCGCCTCCGGTTCAAACCAAAGTCCTCGCTGAAGGTACGGCTTGCCATAGAAGCCCGGCAGTTGAGCGACGAAGCCGAGACCTACCCACCCGGGCACAAACGAGACAGTCTGCTTAGGAAGTCCCGACAGACCAAAGTTGCATCCGACATAGTCGCGTGGCTGATATCACCGGGTGGGTGATCCTGCCGCCCGCCGCGGTGGCCGCAAAGACTGACTACATCGGCGGATGCACGGCAGAGGATGATCTCCGGATCAGGCCAGGCGAGCATGGACGGCGGCCTTCCGTTGGGCCGATTAAATCGATAGCGGGCCCGCTCGGCACCGCGCCCAATTCGGCCCGACGACCCTCCCATCATCGGTATAGGCTGCAGGGTCGTGGGCGATTAGCTCTCGATTTGCTTCACCGTCGAAATCGGCCATCGACCCTCATGCCCCGCGATCGAGATGCGGAGCCCATGCTCATCATCGAGGAAGACGCCATCGATTGT
>NZ_JBBIAM010000342.1:0-703 GCF_054185185.1 Bradyrhizobium sp. UFLA05-153 | reverse complement strand
ATGCACGCTGTCGACGCAGCGAGCGTAGGACGCGAAGTTGCCGACGTCGGCGAACCGGTCGATCGGACCTGCTTCCAGAAGAATGACGGTGGCAAGCGTCTGGCCGATCCCTGGCACGCTGGTCAATAAGCGGTATTGCGGCCGGGGCCTGACGCGTTCTTGCAGGCGCTTCTCCAGAACATCGATCTGTGACTGCAATGTCGCGATCACCGCGACGTTCGCCTTGATTGCCAAGCTTACGTCCGCCGCCAGTGGCAAGCTGTCGATCGTATCGTCGGTCAGCCGTTTGATCTGATTGCTGGTCATCCGCCCACCGAACTGCCTGGCCATGATGTTTTCGACCGCGAGGATATGTGTCGTGCACGATTGCACCAGCTGCATGCGCTTGCGTGCCAGATCGCGCAGCGCGCGGTGTCCCCTCGGTAGAATCGTTCCCGTCGGCAGGATGCCCAGTCGCAAGAGATGGGCCAGATGCTGCGCATCGGTCTCGTCGCCGCTGTGCTTGAGGCCTTCGTATTGCTTGATCGCAGCGGTGTTGGCGAGATACACGTGCATCCCTGCGTCTTGCAAGCCATCGACCAGCCAATACCAGTTGTAGGTCGATTCGACGACGACGCCGGCCAACTGGTCTTGCCATCGGGCCAGAAAGCCGACGATCTTCGTGATGTCGTTTGCCAAGCGCTTCTGCGCCACGACCCGGTCG
>NZ_JBBIAM010000341.1:0-745 GCF_054185185.1 Bradyrhizobium sp. UFLA05-153 | reverse complement strand
TACGTGCCGGGTGGCACGCATTCGCCGCATCAGCCGAAGAAGGAATGGATCGACAAGTTCAAGGGCAAGTTCGACATGGGATGGGAGAAGCTGCGCGAGCAGATCTTCGCCAACCAGAAGCGGCTCGGCGTGATCCCGGCAAATACCGAGCTGACCCCCTGGCCGGATGTCCTGCCGAAGTGGGACTCGCTTTCCTTCGTGCGAAAGAAGTTGTACGCGCGCGAGGCTGAAGTGTTTGCCGGCTACGCCGCCTATACCGACCACGAGATCGGCCGCGTCATCCAGGCGGTCGAGGACATGGGAAAACTCGATAACACGCTGATCGTCTACATCAGCGGCGACAACGGCACCAGCGCCGAAGGCACCCTCGAGGGCACCCCGAACCAGATGACCGCTTACAACGGCATTCTGGACCTCCCGGAAGCCGAGCTGCTGCGGTACTATGAGGATTGGGGCTCCGACAAGACGTACCCGCATATGTCAGTCGCGTGGTCCTGGGCGTTCGACACGCCGTTCAAATGGACCAAGCAGGTGGCGTCGCACTTCGGCGGCACACGCCAGGGCATGGCCATTTCGTGGCCCGGCCACATCACGGACGTCGGCGGCATCCGCACCCAATTCCACCACATGATCGATATTGTGCCGACGATCCTCGAGGCCGCGGGTATTCAGGCGCCGGCCATGGTCAATGGCATTGCGCAAAAGCCCATTGAGGGCGTGAGCATGGTCTACACGTTCGACCAGG
>NZ_JBBIAM010000340.1:0-764 GCF_054185185.1 Bradyrhizobium sp. UFLA05-153 | reverse complement strand
CACATAGGTGGTGGCGGGCTGGATTGGGGTCTGTCGGCCGATCTCGATGTCATTGACGTTCGCGGCCGTCATCTCGACGCAGGTCGGGACATCGCTCCTTGGGTCGTAGACGACATGCAGCTTCATGCCGCGGATGCGGCCGTTCCACGTCGCCCAACTGCAGACCTTGCCGAGCGGGATCGGACTGGCGTCGATCAGACGCACCATCTCCATGCCTTCACTCCGCAGCTGGCGACGCGCCATCGCCGACAGCGCCGCCAAGGTTTGCGCGAAAATGCCGATCGGACGGCGGGCATTGGCATCGGACAACGTCGAGCGCGACAGCTTGCCGGTTCCCAAGTGATAGTGATGCTGCGAATTGGCGTTGAAGCCAGTCACCACCCCGCGCAGACTGCTGTTGCCGCTAAGCTGGGCATAGATCAGCGCCACCAGATGATCCCAGCTCCTGAACGACTTGTCGTAGGCATCCCCGTCCAGACGATCCACAACCGTCTGAAACTGCCGTCGATTGATCGGTTCAAGCAGCCTTCCAAAAATGCTACCGCGATATCGCATGCTCGGCCCTCTGTGTCTCGACAACCAGAAAAGACCGATTTGCCTCGGTCCTGCCGAGCATGCACCGCGACACAGTGAATCATTCCCCGGACACCCCTGCGCGTGCGGGGAGAGGTCGGAACGCATCGTTAGATGCGTTCCGGGTGAGGGGGATTCTCCGCGAACGCAGCCATTACCGCATGTTCGGAGACGGGCCCTCACCCCAACCC